>NZ_JBVAYU010000007.1:0-259524 GCF_055412745.1 Pseudarthrobacter woesei | reverse complement strand
CATACACCCTCGGGTGTGAGAGGCCCCCAGCCAGACCACTGGGTTGATAGGCCGGATGTGGAAGCGAGGACTAACGACTCGTGAAGCTGACCGGTACTAATAGGCCGATAACTTACACCACACACTCCCTTCGTGAACGGATTCAAAAGACGTTCACACCATGAAGAGAGTACAAAGATAACAAGACTGCTTGCGTCCACTATGTGGTTCCCAAACAACAAACCCTCACCGGCACGTTGTCCCAGGGAACAAAAACACAACACAACAACACCACAGTTGTAACCACAAATTTCCCACCCCCACGCCCAGGCGCGGACCGGTGCGGAGCAAGGGTTACGGCGGTCACAGCGTGGGGGAAACGCCCGGTCCCATTCCGAACCCGGAAGCTAAGACCCACAGCGCCGATGGTACTGCACCCGGGAGGGTGTGGGAGAGTAGGTCACCGCCGGACACTATTTATCAACTCAGGTCCCGACAAGGAATGTCGGGACCTGAGTCATTTAACCCCCCAACCCGCCCCCGCCCGCCCGCGCGCCGAGACTGGGTACGTGGGACTATCGCAAACTCTCCGAGCATACTTCAAGTGCTTCCCAAGCAGCCGCCGCAAATGCAGACGGTGAGGAAGCAGGCAGCTGGTGTAGTTATCAGCGTGTTAGGCAGCTGTCGTGAAGGTCTCGTGTAACCTCGTGAACGGATGTGCCGCAGCGGCACCTGTAGTGGGGGAAGAAACTCAACATGAAACGTTCAGGAATAGTGACCGCGGCAACTCTGCTGGGCTTGATCTTGGCAATGAACGGCGGGTTGGCCGCCGGTGCAGCCAGTCCGCAGTTTGATGTGGCGGTGAAGGCCGGTGTCGGGCTAGAGAGCCCAGCTCCGTCGAGTAGTACGACAAGTTCAGGTGCTCCGGTAGAGTCCGCGAAGACTAAACCCGCTGTGTCGGCGACCCCTGCACCGTCTTCGACGATGACCCCAGCCCCCCAACCGACCTCTAGCGGAAATCCCGGGGTGCCGGTCCCGGTTCCTGAGGCGACTTCTGCAGCTAAGAATCCCCCACCTGGGCAAGATCCTTTGGCGGGGCAGGCAGCGCTTGGGGCCGGCGAAAAAGCCATTAGCGCACGCTGGGTGCAACTCGGCGGTGCCACTGGCAGCTTAGGAAGATCGGTTTCCGCGGTTTTCTGCGGTCTGAAGAGTGGTGGTTGTGCCCAACGTTTCGAAGGCGGGGCCGTCCACTGGTCCGCTGGCACGGGGGCTCATCCGACCCGGGCTGCGATTGCCGAGCGGTGGGCGAGCCTGAATTGGGAATCCGGGCTGCTCGGCTACCCGGTGGATGCCGCATACTGTGGTCTGCGCGACAACGGTTGCGTTCAGCATTTTCAGGGTGGAGCCATGCACTGGTCGGCTGCCGCGGGGGCTCATCCGACTCGGGCTGCGATTGCCGAGCGCTGGGCGAGCCTGAATTGGGAATCCGGACGACTCGGATATCCTCTTAGCGCCGAGGCCTGCGTATTGCGGAACTCAGGTTGTGTCCAGCGCTTCCAAGGCGGGGTTGTCTACTGGTCTTCGGCCGGTGGCGCCCAGGCGGTTTGGGGCTCTATCCTGACCGGCTACGGTGACATGTCCTGGGAAACAGGACGCATGGGATATCCCGTCGGTGCCGAAATCTGCGGGTTGCGCAGCAACGGTTGCCTGCAGCGTTTTGAACACGGGGCCATGCACTGGTCCGCGGCTTCCGGTGCGTTTGGTACGACGGCGGGCATCGCTGAGCGATGGGCCAGTCTCAACTGGGAATCCGGACCTCTCGGTTACCCTGTGGGCCGTGAATACTGTGGTCTGCGAAACGACGGCTGCGTGCAGCGTTTCCAGGGCGGCGCCGTATATTGGTCGCCGTTTGGCGGAGCCCAGCCTATTTGGGGCGCCATCCTAGGGACCTATGGCAGCCGCGGATGGGAGCACGGGTCTCTCGGTTACCCTGTCTCGGCCGAACACTGCAGCAACGCGTGCGTCCAGGAGTTCCAGTACGGCCGCTTGACATGGAGTTCGACGAGCGGAATCGACTTCCACCTGCGTTCAGACGGCTATTGCGCAGCACTGAACCGTGGAAGCGTCCGCTACAACACTTCCGCTCCTTCACGAGTCTCCTTCGCCATTGCGGAAGGTTACCCGAATACGAGTGTCAACTTCACGACCTGCGTCAAGGACGGCGGAACCTTCCGGCTCGAATGGGTGGTTCCCGGATTTGCCGGCGAAAGCGGTTTCGCCAGACCCGGCGTCGCATCTGGCCCCACAATCAACAAATACTCACCCACCGGAGCCTTCTCGGTCACTGAAGCGTTCGGTTTGGGCGATCCGGGCACCGCTCTCTCCTACAGACACTTGAATCCTTATTCACGCTGGGGCGGAAGGCTCAACGCCAACTACAACAAGTACTTCGAGTCAAGTGCCGATGTCTTTCCAGACGAGAACATGTGGTATTACGCCACCCGCGCGTCTCACGACTACAGGCAGGGGGTAGTCATCAATTACAACCGACCGCCGGACTCGCCTATTGTTCCGAATGCCGGATTTGCCATCTTCCTGCATGCCAACAGGGTCCCAACATGGGGCTGTATTTCCCTGGGCGAAGCTGACATCGTTAGGTATCAGCGCTCGGCCGTCCCGGGCGACAAGATTGTGATGGGGGTCGTGGACGATGTGTTTTGGTAAACTGCACGGCAGATTAAGTCTGGCTTTGGTCCTCGCCTGCGGTATCAGCCTGACGGCTTGCAGCGGAACGACGACGGTGCCGGGCGACGCAGGTAGCCTCCAGAGTCCGTCTGCCAGCGTCAATCCCGTTCCCAGCATGGCACGGGATGGCTCGAGCCTGCTTCCGACGAATGTCCTTTCCTCCTGTGGGGAACTTGGGCCAGATCGGATCCGTGAAGTTCTGGGAGACGCCGCCGCCGAGATCCAGCCGAGTGAAACTTCTGGCAGCGTGGACCCCTCCGGTACCCGACGCGAGAGCTGCGTCTATTCCCTAGATTCAGGGCGTACGACGACGCATGCGGTAGTTGTCGAGGTCACAACCTTTGGTTCCATCGAAGAGATAGCGGGATCAGCCCCTTTTGCCGCGATGACCAATTCAGTCGAGGTGCCCGATCTTCCCGGACAAGCGAGGTTCGCCGTGATAGAACTTAGCGGCTCGACGGAATATGCCCTGGTGATGGCTAACGGACCTAAACTCTTGAGACTCATCGTCTCGTTGCCGACGTCTTCATGGACCGCGGCAGACGGTCTCGCCAAGCTGAAGGAGATGGTGGGGCCGGACAAAGCCTAGTGCACTTGCTCGACTACACTGGAAGCTGGCTTAGAGACTCCGTGATCCCCAGGGATTGGTCGTGTCCGGGCAAGACGCAACGAGAGTAGTACGGCTGCGAGCGCGCCAGTCGGGGGCTCGCAATAGGAGGAATCCAGCATGGCTGAGCACAACGACCGTAACCGCGGCGGCAACGACCGCGGCAACTTCGGCGGCGGACGCAGTTCCGGAAGCGGAGGATTCCGCGGCACCAACAATTCAGGTGGCGACCCCCGCGGCTTCCGTGCCAGGGAGGACCGGGGATCGGAAGGATCCCGGCCTTCGTCCGGCGATCGGGATCGCAAGCCGTTCGGCGACCGTCCGGCGCGTGAAGGTGGCCGCAAGCCTTTCAGCGGCGGCGGGGATCGCAAGCCTCCCTATAGTGGTGGTGGTGGCGGGGATCGTAAGCCGCCGTATGCCGGTGGCGGCGATCGTGACCGCAAGCCGTTTGGTGATCGTGCTCCGCGTGAGGGTGGCGGTGAGCGTCGTAGCTTCGGTGGTGGCGGGGATCGTAAGCCGCCGTATGCCGGTGGTGGCGATCGTGACCGCAAGCCGTTTGGTGATCGTGCTCCGCGTGAAGGTGACCGCAAGCCTTTCAGTGGCGGAGGGGATCGCAAGCCTCCCTATAGCGGTGGCGGTGACCGGGATCGCAAGCCTCCCTTCAGTGGTGGCGATCGAGACCGCAAGCCCTACGGCGACCGTGCCCCGCGTGAAGGTGCCGGAGAGCGTCGCAGCTTCGGCGGTGGCGATCGTGACCGTAAGCCGCCCTACAGCGGCGGCGACAACCGGAAGCCATTCGGCAGCCGTGATGATCGTCCCGCGCGCGGCTTCGACCGCGGCGAGTCGGGACCCCGCCAGTTCGGCCGCGACCGGCCCGAAGACCGGCCCGTTCGTGTGCCCAACGCCCGGGATCTCCGCAGCGCGAACCGCCCCGACCGTGAGCGTTCACCGCAGATCGACGACGACGTCACGGGCAAGGAACTGGACCGCGCCACGCACCACCAGATCAAGACCCTCGAGGAAAACAGCGCGGAGTGGGTTGCCCGCCACCTGGTCATGGCCGGGCGACTGATTGACGACGAACCCGAGCTGGCCTTCCAGCATGCCCTCGCGGCAAGCCGCCGCGGTGGACGCCTCGCTGCAGTCCGCGAAGCCGTCGGTCTGACGGCCTATGCCGCCGGACACTATGGTGAGGCGCTGCGCGAATTCCGCACCTACCGGCGGATCAGCGGCTCCAACATGCACCTTCCCGTCATGGCCGACTGCGAACGCGGACTTGGACGCCCGGACCGCGCCCTGGACATGGCGCGCTCCGAAGAGGCCAAGGATCTCGATGCACCGGGCAAGGCGGAGCTCGCCATCGTGGCTGCCGGCGCCCGGACCGATCTGGATCAGCTCGACGCCGCAGTCTCCGAACTGGAGATCGTCCAGCTGGACATCAACCGCGCGTTCTCCTACAGCCCCCGGCTCTTCCGCGCCTACGCTGATGCCCTGACCGCAGTTGGCCGCACGGCCGAAGCCGAGAAATGGCAGCGCCAGGCCGTCGTCGCTGAAAACGCACTCGGCGTCGACGTCTCGGACGACCCGGACATCATTGACCTCGGCTGGGACGAGGAAGAGGAAGCCCGCGAGGAACAGCAGCGGCGCCGGCTCCTGGCCGAACAGTCCGCCCAGCAGGCCGCCGCTGCTGCCGATGAGCAGGCACCCCGTGCCGCCACCGCGGCTGCCGTTGCCGGTCTCCCTGAAACGCCCGCAGCCGTGGAAGGCATCAGCGCGCTCGAGGAAGGGTCTGACGACGTCGAATCCGACTTCTGGGAGTCCGACGACGCCGAGTCAGATGAAGACTCCGTGGAGAAGGACGCACTGGACCGCTCCGAGGTACTGGCTGGTGACGATTCCGGCGAGACCGGCCGGCCGGAAGGCGACGAGGACTCCTACAACGAAGCGGACTCCGGCCAGCCGGAACGCGCGGAGGACTAAGCGCGGATGGCCGGAACGGAGCTGATCTCGGGGTTCGACGCGCTGCTCGCTGACCTCGACGGCGTGGTTTACGCAGGACCCCACGCCATTCCCGGGGCGGTGGAGTCGTTGCGTAGGCTCGGCGGCATCGGCGTCGGACTGGGCTACGTCACCAACAACGCGTCCCGGACGCCCGCGCAGGTTGCCCAGCACCTGCGCGAGCTCGGGGCGCCGGCCGAGGACCATCAGGTGGTCAGCTCCCCGCAGGCCGCCGGGGAACTGCTGGCCTCGCTGCTGCCCGCGGGCGCGCGTGTGCTGATCACCGGCGGCGATGCCCTGGCCCGCGAAATTGAGCTCGCCGGGCTTGTGCCGGTGCGCAGCGAGGCCGAGAAGCCTGTCGCCGTTGTGCAGGGTTTCCACCCTGACCTCGGCTGGAAAGACCTCGCCGAAGCCTCCTACGTTGTTGCCGGAGGCGCTCTCTGGGTGGCCACCAACACGGACATGTCCATTCCCCAGGCCAGGGGCATCGCCCCCGGCAACGGCACGCTCGTCGCCGCCGTGGCCGCGGCAACCGGCCAGCGTCCGCTTGTTGCGGGCAAGCCCGAGGCGTCCCTGTTCCATGCTGCCGCCAAGCGGCTGGCCTCGGACCGGCCGCTTGTGGTGGGCGACCGCCTGGACACCGATATCCTCGGCGGTAACAACGCCGGGTTCGCCACGGTGGCCGTGCTGACCGGCGTCGACACGCGGGAAACCATCCTCGCTTCCCGAACGCTGGAACGGCCGGACTACCTCATCAACGACCTCACGGACCTCTACCGTCCCTACCCGGCGGTGGAGCACGACGCCGGGCGGTACCGCTGCGGCGCCGCCTCCGCCGTTGTGCACGGACCGACGGTGCGCATAAGCGGTGATCCCGCCGATCTCGATTCCTGGCGGGCCGCCTGTTCGGCCTGGTGGGCCGCCAACCCCGAGGCCGCCACCGCCCTGGCGCCGCTGATCGAATGGCTGGATCACTAGACTGGAAACCATGACCGAGCTGACCCCTGAGACGCACCCCGCCAGCGAAACGGACCCGGATACGGCAGAAGACACGGCGGAAGCCAGCGTCGGCTGGCCGCCGCTTCCGGCCGGAGCAGCAGCCCAAGACCCCACGGTCGAGGCCCTGCTGGAACGGCTCGTTGGACTCCCTGGGCGGCCGGTATCCGTCCACGGCGAGGTCTACGCAGGCCTGCACGAGGACTTGATGGACGCATTAAACGAAGACCTAACCGGACACAACGCAGCGGGGGAATCCTAGAATGAGCAGGCTCGACCAGGCCCTCGTCAGCCGTGGACTCGCGAGGTCCCGGACCCATGCCGCACGCCTCATCGCCGAAGGGAAAGTCAGCTCCGGCGGCGAAGTGCTCGCCAAAGCCTCCCTCCAGGTCCAGGACCACACCCTCCTGGACGTCGCGGCAGCAGAGGAGGACAACTACGTCAGCCGCGCCGGACACAAGCTGGCCGGCGCCCTGGACGCCTTTCCCGCCGTTCAGGTTGAGGGCGAGAGGTGCCTCGACGCCGGAGCCTCCACGGGCGGGTTCACCGAGGTGCTGCTCCGGCGCGGTGCGGGCCACGTCGTGGCGGTCGACGTCGGACACGACCAGTTGGTCCCGCAGATCCGGAACGACCCGCGCGTCTCCGTCCATGAGGGCCTCAACGTCCGCTACATGACGCCCGACGAGATCGGCGGACGGGTAACGCTGACGGTCGCGGATCTGTCCTTCATCTCCCTGACCCTGGTGCTCGCGACCCTGGCGGTCTGCACCGAACCGGGCGGCGACCTGGTCCTGATGGTCAAGCCGCAGTTCGAGATCGGCAAGCACCGGCTGGGCCGCACCGGCGTCGTCACCTCGGAGCGGGAGCGCCGTCTCGCAGTGGGCAAGGTCGCGGCGGAAGCCATGGACACGGGCATGGAATTGATGGGACTCGCCAGCAGCCCCTTGCCCGGCCAGGACGGAAACGTCGAGTACTTCCTGTGGATAAAGCGCGGGATTGGAACAGACCTGCCTAAGATCGAGGAGCGGGACGCAGCCGTTGCTGCGTTACTCGGAACGATCTGGCCAAAGTACTAGAAGCACTAGAAGGCGGAACCCGATGAGCAGGCGTGTCCTCATCCTTGCCCACACCGGCCGCGAGGAATCGCTCAAGGCTGCCTGGGAGGCTTGCGCCCAGCTCCACGCCTCCGGCATTGTTCCGGTGATGCAGAAATCCGAACTCGGCGACATGGTCCGCTTCTTCGGGCGCCTCGACCAGCCGGTCGAAATCCTGCATGACCATGTGAAGCTGCCCGACGTCGAACTCGTTATGGTGCTCGGCGGCGACGGTACCATCCTGCGCGCGGCGGAACTGGTGCGCGAGGTCGACGTGCCGCTGCTGGGCGTCAATCTGGGCCACGTCGGGTTCCTCGCCGAGAGCGAACGGGCGGATCTGGCCCAGACGGTCGAGTGGATCGCCCGCCGCGACTACACCGTGGAGGAGCGGATGACCATCGATGTCCAGGTCTGGGTCCGCGGCCAGAAGATCTGGCACACCTGGGCGCTCAACGAGGCCGCGATCGAAAAGGGCAACCGGGAACGGATGCTCGAAGTGGTCACCGAAGTCGACGAGCGACCCTTGACGTCCTTCGGCTGCGACGGCGTCGTCCTCGCCACACCCACCGGCTCCACTGCCTACGCCTTCTCCGCCGGCGGCCCCGTGGTGTGGCCGGAAGTCGAGGCGCTCCTGATTGTTCCGATCAGCGCCCACGCCCTTTTCGCCAAACCGCTCGTGGTCTCACCCCGCTCCAGGCTCGCCGTCGAGATCCTGAACCGGACCGGCGCCCAGGGCGTGCTGTGGTGCGACGGCCGCCGCTCGGTGGATCTCCCGCCGGGGGCCCGTGTGGAAGTAACCCGCTCCGCCACGCCCGTCCGGCTCGCCCGCACCCATCAGACCCCTTTCTCCGGCCGCCTGGTCCGCAAGTTCGAGCTGCCCATCCAGGGCTGGCGGGGCCCCGCGCCGCACACTGAAGCCGTCCACACCGGACCGGTTCCGGTGGTCCGTACGCTCAGGCCTGCCACGCCGCTGGCTCCCCGGCACGCCGGCCAGGACGCCGCCTACGATTCCGCTCCCGACTCCACCATCGATCCCACGACCGCGAAGTGACCCATGCTTGAAGAACTGAGAATCCGCGACCTCGGCGTCATCACCGACGCCACGCTGCCCCTCGGCCCGGGACTGAGCGTCGTGACCGGTGAAACCGGCGCCGGCAAGACGATGGTCGTGACCGCCGTCGGTCTGCTGCTTGGTGCGCGGTCCGACGCCGGCGCCGTGCGCAGCGGCGCGAAGAGCGCCTCCGCGGAGGCCACCGTGACGCTCGACGCCGGGCATACCGCCGTGGCGCGCGCCCGCGAGGCAGGGGCCGAGGTGGAGGAGTTCGACGGCCGCGCCGAACTGCTGATCGCCCGCAGCGTGGGCGCCGACGGCCGGAGCCGCGCCTATATCGGCGGACGCGCCGCCCCCGTGGGGGTCCTCGCCGGGATCGGCGAAACACTCGTGGTGGTTCACGGCCAGTCGGACCAGATCCGGCTCAAGAGCCCGGTGGCGCAGCGCGGCGCCCTGGACAAGTTCGCGGGGGACAGCCTCGCCGGGACCCTCGCCGCCTACCAGGAGCTCTACGGGCACTGGAGGTCCATCCAGACGCAGCTGGACGAGCTCCGCAGCGCCGCCCGGGAACGACTCCGCGAGGCCGAATCCCTCGAGGCCGCACTCACCGAGATCGACGCCGTCGACCCGCAGCCGGGGGAGGACGACTCACTCAAGGCAGAGGCCGTGAAGCTCGCCAACGTTGAGGAACTCCGGATCGCGGCCACCTCGGCACACCAGGCGCTGATGGCCGAGGACTTCGGCGAGGATGCCGACGCCACGACGCTGGTCGATGCCGCCAAGCGGACCCTGGAACACGTCGCCGAACATGACGGGGAACTCGGGGCCGCGGCCGCCCGGCTGGCCGAGGTTGGTTTCCTGCTCAATGACATTGCCGCGGAACTCGCCAGCTACCAGGCCGCGCTCGACACCGAGGGCCCCGAGCGCCTCGCCGAGATCGAGGACCGCCGCGCCGCGCTGGCGAACCTCGTGCGCAAGTACGCGCCGAGCATCGACGAGGTGCTGGTCTGGGCCGAGGTGGCCCGGGCGCGGTTCCTCGAGCTGCAGGACGACTCCACCCGGATCGAGGCAATGGACGCCGAAGTCACCCGCACCGAGGCGGAGCTCGGCAAGCAGTCGGCAGCGGTCAGCAAGCTGCGTAGGAAGGCCGCCAAAGAGCTCTCCGCCCGCGTCAGCTCCGAACTGAAGGCGCTGGCCATGGCGGACGCCACCCTGGTCATTAACGTCGAGCCGGGCCCGCAGCTGGGCCCGTTCGGTGCTGACGAGATCTCCTTCCTGCTGCAGCCGCACTCCGGTGCCCCGGCCCGTCCGCTGGGCAAAGGCGCCTCCGGCGGCGAACTGTCCCGGGTGATGCTGGCCATCGAAGTGGTGCTCGCCGCCGTCGACCCCGTTCCGACCTTTGTCTTCGACGAGGTCGACGCCGGCGTCGGCGGCCGGGCCGCCGTCGAGATCGGCCGGCGGCTGGCGATGCTCGCCCGGCATGTCCAGGTGCTCGTCGTCACGCACCTGCCGCAGGTGGCAGCCTTCGCCGACCAGCACATCCGTGTCACCAAGACTTCGGTACGGGGCGCTGACGGGGCGACGGCGACCGGCTTCACCTCCAGCGACGTCCGGCTCCTCGACGAGGCAGAGCGCGTCCGGGAGCTTGCCCGCATGCTGGCAGGCCAGGAGGATTCCGAATCTGCGCAGGCCCACGCCCAGGAGCTGCTGGACGACGCCAGGCTCTTGCCGCAGCAGGCCTGAGGCGGGCCGCCCGCGGCCGGCCCGACGAGCTGGGACAACCATCACATCCAATCGAAGGAACGCCCTGGGACCCGGCAAATGGACCCGTGAAAGGCTCAAATGATGATAGGCTCGAACTCCGTGGTGCAGCGATCAAATTCCCGTGTAAATTCCCGGTTTCCGGGCTCGTCCAAGACGACCAAACACATCTTCGTCACCGGTGGTGTGGCGTCCTCGCTCGGTAAGGGACTGACGGCTTCGAGCCTCGGTCACCTGCTGCGGGCACGCGGCTTGTCTGTAACTATGCAAAAGCTCGATCCCTATCTGAACGTGGATCCGGGCACGATGAACCCCTTCCAGCACGGCGAAGTCTTCGTCACCGACGACGGCGCCGAAACGGACCTCGACATCGGCCACTACGAGCGCTTCCTCGATGAAAACCTCGAAGGCTCGGCCAACGTCACAACCGGCCAGATCTACTCCACGGTGATCGCCAAGGAGCGCCGCGGCGAATACCTCGGCGACACCGTCCAGGTCATCCCGCATATTACCGATGAAATCAAGCGGCGCATGAGGCTTCCCGCCGAGGGCAAGCACGCCCCCGATGTCATCATCACCGAAATCGGCGGCACCGTGGGCGACATCGAGTCGCAGCCGTTCCTCGAGTCCGCCCGCCAGGTCCGCCAGGACATCGGCCGCGGAAACGTCTTCTTCCTGCACGTTTCCCTTGTGCCGTACATCGGGCCGTCGCAGGAGCTGAAGACCAAGCCGACGCAGCACTCCGTGGCCGCGCTGCGCTCCATCGGCATCCAGCCCGAGGCGATCGTGATCCGATCGGACCGCGACGTGCCCCAACCCATGCGGGACAAGATCGGACGCATGTGCGACGTCGACATCGACGCCGTCATCGGCTGCCCGGATGCCCCGAGCATTTACGACATCCCAAAAACCCTCCACTCGCAGGGCCTGGATTCCTATATCGTCCGCGCCCTCGATCTGCCCTTCAAGGACGTGGACTGGACCAGCTGGGACAAGCTCCTCGACGCGGTCCACAACCCCAAGCACGAGGTTGAGATCGCCCTGGTGGGCAAGTACATCGACCTCCCCGACGCCTACCTGTCCGTGACCGAGGCCCTGCGGGCCGGCGGCTTCGCGAACGATACCAAGGTCAAGATCCGCTGGGTCCCCTCGGACGAATGCGAAACCCGCGAGGGTGCCGTCAAGGCCCTTGCCGGCGTCGACGCGATCTGTGTCCCGGGCGGCTTCGGCATCCGCGGACTCGAAGGCAAGCTGGGCGCGCTGAAGTTCGCCCGCGAAACCAAGCTCCCGGTCCTTGGCCTGTGCCTTGGCCTGCAGTGCATGGTCATCGAGTACGCCCGCAACGTGGTGGGCCTCGAAGGCGCCTCCTCGAGCGAGTTCGAGCCGGACTCCAAGTACCCGGTCATTGCCACCATGGAAGAGCAGCTGGACATCGTCGACGGCAAAGGCGACCTGGGCGGCACCATGCGCCTGGGCCTGTACGAGGCCAAACTGGATGAGGGTTCCGTGGTCGCCGAGACGTACGGCACCACCAATGTCAGCGAACGCCACCGCCACCGCTACGAGGTCAACAACAAGTACCGCGACCAGATCGCCGCCGAGGGGCTCGTGTTCTCCGGAACGTCCCCCGACGGCAAGCTGGTGGAGTACGTGGAGCTTCCCCGCGAAGTCCACCCGTACTACGTGGCCACGCAGGCGCACCCGGAGCTCAGCTCACGGCCCACGCGCCCGCATGCTCTCTTCATCGGCCTGGTCAGGGCTGCCCTGGGGCACCAGAAAGGCATCGGCAGCCAGAAGGCCGCCGCTGCCAACGGTGCGGCAGCGCCCGCCGGCAAGCCCTCGCCGGTAGCGTCCAAGTAACCGGTAACTGAATCAAAGGACGGCGCGATGCCCGGCAATTCTGAAACCCCCAAGGCTGTACGGCAGGTTTCGGATGAGCCCAGCCCGCGCCGTCTTTTGTCGTCCGAGACGGTTTACGAAGGCCGGATCTGGGATGTTGTCAGCGACAGTTTCCAGCTCAACGACGACGGCGAACCACTGGTCCGCGACTATATCGACCACCCCGGGGCGGTGGCCGTCCTTCCCATGAACGACGCCGGCGACGTTCTGCTGATCAAGCAGTACCGGCACCCCGTCGGCATGGACCTCTGGGAGATCCCGGCCGGGCTGCTGGACGTCGAAGGCGAGGACTTCGTCGTCGGGGCGGCACGGGAACTGGCCGAAGAGGCAGACCTCATTGCCGGGCAGTGGAACGTCCTCGCGGACTTCTTCAATTCCCCCGGGTCCTCCAGCGAGGCCATCCGGATCTACCTTGCCCGCGGCCTGAGCGACGTGCCCGGGCACAAGCTGCACGTCCGCACCGATGAGGAAGCCGAAATCGAACTCCACTGGATCCCGCTCAACGCCGCCGTCGCGGCGGTGCTGGAGGGCCGGCTGCACAATCCGTCAGCCGTCGTCGGCGTCCTGGCCGCCGCAGCCGCCCGTGCGGACAATTTCCAGGGACTCCGTCCGGCCGACGCGCCGTGGCCCGCCCACCCCAGCCGGCGCTGAGCGTGGAAACGCTGACCGCCGAACCGCCGGCGGCGGAGCAGCCGGCCCCTGAACAGGCTCCCGACGCCGTTCCCTCAAAGGTGCCTTCGCGCCCGCTGACCGCGGTTGACCGCGCCATGACGGACTACCTGCAGCACATGGGGGTCGAGCGCGGGCTCGCCGCCAACACCCTATCCGCATACCGGCGGGACCTGGCCCGCTACGCCAGGCACCTCGCCCGGACCGGACGCCAGCGCCCCGCCGAGATCACGCGGCACGATGTGACCGGCTTCGTCCAGGCCCTGTCGGACGGATCCGACGGCGGCTCGGCCCTGGGCATCCGCTCGGCTGCCAGGACGGTGGTGGCCGTGCGCGGGCTCCACAAGTTCTGGGCGCTCGAAGGCGTGACCCCCACGGACCCGGCCGGTGATGTCCACCCGCCGATGCCCGGCAAACGGCTGCCCAAAGCCATCAGTGTCGATGAAGTCACGAGGATCCTCGAGGCGGCCGGCAGCGACACGGCAACCGGACTGCGTGATCGTGCCCTGCTGGAGTTCCTGTATTCCACCGGTGCGCGGATCAGTGAAGCCATGGGCCTGGATGTCGACGACATAGCACTGCGGCCCGCCGGGCAGCCGGAACAGGCCGGACCGGCGATCGTCCGGTTGTTCGGCAAGGGCTCCAAGGAACGGCTGGTCCCGCTGGGATCGTTCGGGGCGCGCGCCCTCGACTCCTACCTGGTCCGCGGCCGGCCGTTGCTGGCAGCCAAGGGCAAGGGAACCCCGGCCCTTTTCCTGAATGCCCGCGGCGGCAGGATCAGCCGGCAGAGCGCCTGGACCATCCTCAAGGCCGCCGCCGAAAAGGCAAACGTCACCAAGGACGTCTCGCCCCACACGTTGCGGCACTCTTTCGCGACGCACCTGCTCGAAGGCGGGGCGGACGTCCGGGTGGTCCAGGAACTGTTGGGCCACGCGTCTGTCACCACCACGCAGGTGTACACCCTCGTAACGGCGGACACCCTGCGCGAGATCTACGCCGCCGCCCATCCGCGGGCGCTGGGCTAACGCCACCGTTCGCCTGCTTCGCCGGTTGGCAACCTGGCCGCGTGGCCCAACGATTCCGCGGGCGTCGGCCGGTGCCGGTGCCCTATCGGCTTCTCGTGGCCCGCGGCGGAGGCCGTCTAATTGTCTGTACCTGATGATGTGATTGCAGTGTGGATAGCAGGACAGCGTGGAGCATTGAATGCCGGGAGGCAGCTGAGGCAGCTGAGGCCGTGGCTGCGTCCGCTGCTGCGCTTGGTGCCAACCCGGACAGTCACTCTAATGTCGGTGCCTCGAGAGACAATTGTTGTGTGGATAGCAGGGCAGCGTGGAGCATTGAATGCCGGGAGGCGGTGCAGGCCGTCGCCGCGTCCGCTGCTGCGCTTGCTGCTCTCACGGGCACGGGGACAGACCGCTCTTTCTTGGCGGGCACTCATTCGAAGGACGGCGATCGCGTGCGAGACGCCGAGCCGTCGTGGGGTGCCGATCCGTTGCGGGATCTGGCGGATGCCTGCCTCGATGGTCTGGCCGAGGTCGGCCGGCTGGAGGCCCGGGCCGCGGGGTTGAAGGTGCGGCTGGCCGCGGACTATCTGCAGGCCACCGAAGCCCTGGCGTCCCCGGCGGCGTCCCCGCATGACGCTAGGTGCCAGGAGATGGCGGTGGCGGCGGAGATCGCGTGTGTCCTGACGGTCAGCGAGGGGGCCGCCGGGGCGTTCCTGTCCGAATGCCTGGCCCTGACAAGGGGTTTGCCGCTGACCCTGGCCGCGCTGGCGGCCGCGACTATCTCCAGGCAGCACGCCCGGATCATCGTCGACGAAACGAGCAGCCTGGATCCTGCCGGCGCGGCCGGACTGGAAGCGCACTTCCTGGCCCCCGGCGCCCCGGACCCGGCCCGCGGCTGCCGGGCCGGGGACCTCGTCCCGTCCCGGTTCCGGGCCAAGGCCCGCACCTGGCGCGAACGCCACCACAGGGACACCATCGAAACACGCCACACCAAAAGCGCTGCGGACCGGCGGGTCGAATACCGCCCGGACCGGGACGGGATGGCCTGGTTCTCCGCCTACCTGCCGGCCGATACGGCCGCGGGGATCTGGGACCGGACCACCTCCGCCGCCCGCGCCCTCCATGGCCCGGACGAGGCGCGCACCCTGACTCAGCTCCGCGCCGATGTCGCCGCGACCTGGCTCCTCACCACCGGCGCTGAGGGGGAAGGTGCGGGCGGGGGTGTGCTGTCGCCGCGGGCACAGGTCCTGGTCACGGTCCCGGCGTTGTCCCTGCTGGGCGCCACCGGGGAACCGGCGGTCCTGGACGGGTACGGGCCCATCCCGCCGTCGATGGCCCGCCGCCTCATCGCCGACGGCGCCGGTTCGTTTTACCGTGTCCTGACGGACCCGAGGGACGGGGCGCCGTTGGAGATCGGACGGACCAGCTACCGGCTCACGAAGGCCCAGCGTCACTGGCTTCGGCTCCGCGACGGTAAATGCCCGTTCCCGGGCTGTAGCAACCATTCCCTGGACAACGACGCAGACCATCTCCTGGCGTGGGCCGACGGTGGCACCACCGGGATTGCCAACCTCGGCCAGCCGTGTCCCAGACACCACCGACTTAAACACGCCTCGGCCTGGACACCGGCGGGGGCCAGCAAGGATGCCCCGCCCGGGTGGACGTCACCGTCCGGAAGGCACTACCCGAGCGAGCAGCAGGACTGGGAACCACCCCACTGGCCGGACCCCATCGCTGCCATGGATACGGGCACGGACGCAGACACACTCCTTTTCGCAGGCGTGCCCGAGGACCCCGGCCGGGATCCCGACGAGGAACTGCCCCCGGACCCGCTCCCGGAGTGGCCCTTGTTCACGGCCGGGCACCCGTGGCCAGCGGCAGACATGGACGACCCGGCGTGGCCAGAGCCACTCACGGACACGTTCCCGGAAGACTTCCGGCTCCAATATGTCTGAGCGCCGCTCCGGCCTCCCTCAGCGGTCTCCGGCTGGCTCCGGGAAGGGCTGTTCCGCACGGACCGGGTGGGACGTGCCCAAGCCGTGCTGCGGAGTTCACGCCTCTCAGTAGGTGCCTTCCAGCCTGTCGGTATCGTCCTTGCGAGCGGAAGCAATGATCCAGCTGCTGTTCCTACCTGACCATACGGGCGTCGACAATCATGGCAGCCCCGGGGTCGGTCTGCTGCGCACCGTCGAATTCGAACCCGTTGCGGAGATAGAACGCCACCGCCCGTGGATTGTCTTTCGCGACCCACAGCATGGCGGGACCACCACCCGCCGTGGCATCAAGCAACGCCTGGCCCACCCCGGTGCCATGGTGCTCTGCGATACCTAGATGCTGAACAACTGACGACCGCGGGGGAGACGAACTGCAGAACGGCCGTTTTCTCTGCGATGTCCGGCAGGAGTGGTCCAGCGTGTTCACGTGGGAGTTCCAGGCGCTGAACAACCAGGGCCTCACGCCCCGGCAGGCCATGGACAGGGAACTCTCGGAAAGGGGATTCCGGTCGACCCGCGGCCGCAGCTTGTTGGCGACGGTTTGGCGGCCGGATAGCGTCGGCATCCTGTGCCAGCTATAGGCTTGCATTCATGGCTTCCACTCCTGTCACCCTGTGTTTCCTGCTCCGCGAAGCGGGCTCCGGCACTGAAGTCCTGCTGGGGCTGAAAAGGACCGGTTTCGGCACGGGCAAAATCGTGGGGGTCGGCGGTCACGTCGAAGTGGGGGAGAGCGACGCTGAGGCCGTGGTCCGCGAAGTCTGGGAAGAGGCCGGAGTCGTTGTCCGACAGGAGGACCTGGCGCACGCCGGCGTTGTGGAGTTCATCTTTCCAGCCCGGACCGAGTGGAACATGTCGTGCAGGCTGTTCACTGCCCGGCAGTGGGAAGGCGAACCCGCCGAGAGCCCGGAGATCACGCCGGAATGGTTCGACGTGGGCGCCCTTCCGCTGCACCTGATGTGGCAGGATGCGTCGCACTGGCTGCCGCCGGCACTGGCGGGCGAGACTATCGACGTCGTCGTGGTCCTCAATGAGGACAACGAAACGGTGGCTTCAGTCCGGTATCCCCAACACTGAGGTGAGCCAAGCCCCTCGCCGAAACATTCCGCGACTCGAAACCGTACTGCCGGGAATGCCGCGGCCGGGGCAGTAGCGTGAGGCTCGAACATTGCGCCGCGGCGGTCCACCCACTTCCTGTGGGTCACCGGCAAGCGGCACACGGACCTTAATGGGGGCATGGCATGGGCTCAGGCAGTCACGACATTCCGGGCAGGGACCCTTATGGCGAGGAACCGTCGAACGACGCCGGGGCTCGCCGGCGCTGGCCCTGGGCGGTTGCGGTTGTTGCCCTCGCCGTGGCGGCCGTCGCCGGCGGCGTTGTCGTGGCCGGAACCATGGGGTCCGCGGACCAGGCCCCTGCGGCAGGCTCGACGGCCGGGGTGATGGCGCCGACGGCGTCCGCCCCGCTGACGACGACGCCTTCGCCAAGCTTTGCGACGTCGGCATCAGTGCCTCCGTCGGCATCCGCAACGTCCGCCCGGGCCACACCCCCGCCATCCACCGGGGCCTGGCAGACTTTCACCAGCGCCGATGCGAAGGTCAGCTTCGACTACCCGGGCTCCTGGAGTGTTTCCGCACCCGCCGGGGCCGCCGGTTCCGGGGACGTGGACGTGGACGTCGCGGACGAGTCCGCTGTGGTGGTGGCGTCGCTGCACCTCGGGCCGTACGGCGGACTCGGCGGCGCATGCCAGGGCGCGGTTCCCTACACGGTTCTTGACTTGGTCGAAGTCGATCTTCCGTTCCAGCCCGCGAAAGGATCAGTCACACCGAGGTTCGCCTTCCGGGCGCTGCAGGAAACAGGCCGCGTCACGGCGTCCTACGGACTGACCAGCACCCCGGCCGGGCAGGACGGCACCACGTGCATGTTCTACAACGTCGTCAACGGCCCGCCCGAGTCGCCGATGTACTCCTTCGCCGACGCCTTCCAGGTACGCGTCGGCGGCCCGGAGGAAGTCCCCAACCGCAAGGGTGCCAAGACGTTTCCCTCCATGGACGCCGCCCGGGCCTACATGCAGACCCCCGAATACGCGAACGCGAAGCGCATGATCACCTCGCTGAAGATCAGCGCGGGCTAGCCGGGCATTTTGGTTGGTTCGGCGGGTTCTGGGTCCCAGGGCGTGGGATGGCCGGGCACAGGACATGCCCCGCGCCGGGGCCGGCGGGTGGGCATAATCCGTTTATGCCCGGTCCCGGGTGCGAGGAATGGGCATGTCCCCTCGCGGAGCAGCCCGGCTCCCCGCCGCCGCACCCACCCAACGCTTCACCGGAGGAGCCGCACGAGCCCATGCCGTGACGGTCCTTCCCAGTTGCTTCGGCGCCCAGGGCCAAACGCGCGCGGGAATCCGGGCTTTGCCTGGGCCGGCTGGCGGCTGGGTGGCGGGCAACCGGGAAGGAGCGCGCCCGCTGGCTGCCTGCGCCCGGCAGAGTAAGCGAAAATGCCCACAGGACATGCCCCGCGCCGGGGCCGGCAGGTGGACATAGTCCGTTTATGCCCGGTCCCGGGTGCGAGGAATGGGCATGTCCTCCCGGCGAAAGGGTCCATGCCCCGCCCCAACCCCCGACGAACGAGCGGAAATGACCCCCAGGCGCAGCGCCGGCCAGGGGAAAAAGGCGGGCCGGCCACCTCTTAAGGTGACCGGCCCGCCGTCGTAAACTGCTTGGGTGCTGAGGGGGAACTACTTCACGTGCCGTTCCTCAACGCCGTTGTAGGCGCTCAGGGGGCGGATCAGTGAGTTCGCGTCCAACTGCTCCATGATGTGCGCGGTCCAGCCGGTGATCCGGCTGGCGACGAACAGGGGAGTGAAGGTCGGGGTGTCGAAGCCCATCAGGTGGTAGGTGGGTCCGGCCGGGTAGTCGAGGTTCGGCTTGATCGCCTTGGCCTCCTCCATCGCCGATTCCAGTCCGTTGTACAGCCCCAGCAGCTCGGGCCGGCCGTAGTGCGCGATCATCTTGTCCAGGGCCGCCTTCATGGTGGGCACCCGGGAGTCGCCGTGCTTGTAGACACGGTGGCCGAAGCCCATGACCTTCTTCTTCTGGGCGAGGGCGTCTTCCATCCAGGCCTTGGCCCGGGTGGCAGCCTCATCCAGCGACTCTTCCGGACGGATCCCGATCTCGTCAAAGGTGTGCATCACGGCTTCGTTGGCGCCGCCGTGCAGCGGGCCCTTGAGGGCACCGATGGCACCGGTCACGGCCGAGTGCAGGTCCGAGAGCGTGGATGTGATGACACGGGCCGTGAACGTCGAGGCGTTGAAGGAGTGCTCGGCGTAGAGGATCATCGAGACGTTGAACGCCTCGACCACCTCCTGGACCGGCTCCTCGCCGAACGTCATCCAGAGGAAGTTGGCGGAGTAGCCCAGGTCCTCGCGCGGTTCGACTGGTTCAACGGGGCGTCCCGCGCCATGCCGCCGGCGCTGGTCGTAGGAAACGACCGCCGGCATCGCGGCAAACAGGTCCACGGCCTTGGCCATGTTGGCCTCGCGGGAGGACTCCTCCGCCAGCGGGTGCCGGGCGCCCATAACCGAGGCCGCCGTGCGGCAGACATCCATCGGGTGCGAGCTGGTCGGCAGGGCATCGATCACCTGTTTGACCACCGGGTCCAGCGCACGCCCGGCGCGTTCCTTCGCGGTGAATTCCGCCAGCTGATCCGGGGTGGGCAACTCGCCGTTCCATAGCAGGTAGGCGACTTCCTCGAAGCTGCACTTGGCGGCCAGTTCCTGCACGGGGTAGCCGCGGTACAGCAGTGAATTCGTGTCCGGGTTTACCTTGGACACCGCGGTGTAGTCCACCACGACGCCGGCGAGGCCCTTTTTGATCTCTTGTTCAGCCATGCTGAAACTCCTTTGTTCCTGTCGCCTGTTGAACCGGCCGGAGCCGGAAGTCGGTTGCGGGGGTCACTTACCGGGGATCTTGAAATTGAAGACGCCGGTGTCAAAGCGGTTGTAGGCCTCGTAGTCAACGAGGTCATATAACCGCGCACGGGTCAGCATGTTCCCGACCTGTGCCTCCTGGGTGCCGTCGGCCTTAATCGATTCCAGCGTACGCTCCGCAGCGCCCATGGCACTACGGAGCAGGGTCACCGGGTAGATGATCATGTTGACCCCGACGGCGGCGAGCTGCTCCACCGTGAACAGTGCGCTCTGGCCGAATTCGGTCATATTGGCCAGGATCGGCACGTCGACGGCGTCGCGGATCGCCTGGAACTCGCTGAGATCCTTCATGGCCTCGGGGAAGATGGCGTCGGCCCCGGCGTCCACCAGCGCCCTGGCACGGTCCTGGGTGGCCTGCAGTCCATCCGTGGCGCGGATGTCGGTCCTGGCCATGATCAGGAAGTTCGGGTCCCGCCGGGCGTCGGCCGCCGCGCGGATCCGCTTGGTGGCGGTGTCGAGGTCCACTACGTTCTTGCCGTCCAGGTGGCCGCAGCGTTTCGGGTTGAACTGGTCCTCGATATGCAGGCCGGCGAGGCCCGCGTTCTCGATTTCCTGGACCGAGCGGGCCACGTTCATCGGCTCGCCGAATCCGGTGTCGGCGTCCACGATGCAGGGCAGGTCCGTCATCCGGGCGATCTGCCCGGCGCGGGTGGCCACCTCGGTGAGCGTCGTCAGCCCGATGTCCGGCAGGCCGAGGTCATTGGCCAGGACGGCACCGGAAATGTAGACCCCGGCGAAGCCCTTCTCCTCGATCAGCCGGGCCGAGAGCGGGTTGAACGCGCCCGGGAACTGCTGGATCGTTCCGGACGCCAGAAGCTCGCGGAAGCGGATCCGCTTCTGCTCCGGCGTGACCTTCGAATACAGCATTAGAAGAGGCCCTTCGGTGCGGCGGCCAGGTCGATTACGCCGTCGGCCGCCCTGATGTTGAGCTGGTCCAGTTCGCCGGCCGCCAGCTCGGGGAGCCGAGCGGCGGCGGCCAGGAAACGTTCGATTTCCTCGTCGGCCACGAGGCCCGCGGCGAGGGTGCGGAACTTGTTCACATACTGTTCCCGCGCGAACGGCCGGGCGCCCAGCGGGTGGGCGTCGGCGACGGCGATCTCGTCGGTGATGACCGTGCCGTCCGTGAGCGTGATGACAACTGTGCCGCCGAAAGCCTTCTCGGCGATGTCCAGGGAGTGGTAGCGCCGGGTCCATTCGGGATCCTCGACGGTGGTGACCTTGTGCCAGAGATCCACGGTGTCCGGGCGGGCGGCGCGTTCCGGGGCATAGGAATCAACGTGGTGCCAGGCGCCGTCCTGCAGGGCGACGGTGAAGATGTACGGGATGGAGTGGTCCAGCGTTTCACGGCTGGCCGTGGGGCTGTACTTCTGCGGATCGTTGGCGCCGGAGCCGATCACGTAGTGGGTGTGGTGGCTGGTCTTGATCAGCACGGACGCGACGTTGGCCGGGTCGGTGACTTCGGGGTGTTCGCCGTGGAGCTTGCGGGCCAGGTCGATCCAGGCCTGGGCCTGGTACTCGGCGGAATGTTCCTTGGTGTAGGTGTCCATGATGGCGCGCTTGGCTTCGCCGGGTGTCGGCAGCGGCACGGTGTAGGAGGCGTCGGGGCCGTCCAGCATCCAGGCGATCACGCCGTCTTCGCCTTCGTAGATCGGCACCGGGGAGGTCTGGCCGCGCATGGCACGGTCCGCGGATTCGACAGCCATCTTGCCGGCGAACGCCGGGGCGTGGGCCTTCCAGGTGGAGATCTCGCCCTTGCGGGACTGCCGGGTGGCCGTGGTGGTGTGCAGCGCCTGGCCGATGGACTGGAAGATCGTCTCGACCTCAAGCCCGAGCAGGGTGCCGATGCCGGCGGCGGCGGAGGGGCCGAGGTGGGCGACATGGTCGATCTTGTGCTTATGCAGGCAGATGGCCTTGACCAGGTTGACCTGGATCTCGTAGCCGGTGGCGATGCCGCGGATCAGGTCCTGGCCGGTGGAACCGACGTGCTGGGCCACGGCGAGGATGGGCGGAATGTTGTCGCCCGGGTGGGAGTACTCCGCGGCGAGGAAGGTGTCGTGGTAGTCGAGTTCACGCACTGCAACGCCGTTGGCCCAGGCGGCCCATTCGGGGGCAACACGCTCTTCGATGCCGAAGACTTTCGAGCCCTTGCCGCCGGTGGTGGGGCCGTGGGTCAGGGCCTGCGCGCGGGCCGCGACGATCGGGGCGCGGTTCAGCGAGGCGATGGCCACCGAGGCGTTGTCGATGACACGGTTGATGACCATGTCGGTGACCTCGGCCGTGACGGCTACGGGATCCGCGGCCACCTTGGCGATCTTGAAGGCGAGCTGGTCCTCGCGGGGCAGGTTTTCCTCGCTCTTGTAAACGCGGACGTGGTGTTCCTTGACCATGGTGCTCCTTAGCTAGTGAGGTATGTGGGTGTTTAGTGAGGTATGTGCGTGGCTTTGACGTGGGAAAGACTGCGGTGCAGGTGGAGGGTGGTGGCGGCCTCGGCCAGCCGGGGGTTGCCGGCGGCGATCGCCTCGGCGATGGCCGCGTGTTCGGCGGCGGCGGCGGTCAGCCGTTCGGCGTCGTCGGCGGCCAGCCGGCGGACGCGGACCAGGTGGACACGCAGGCTGCGCATGGCCTGGGCCAGGTAGGCATTGCAGATCGCGGCGTCGATGGCCGAGTCCAGCCGGCCCACCAGCCCGTAGTAGTCGTGCCGGGCCGGATCTTCACCGCTGATCAGTGCGGGGGCCAGGAGCAGCTCGTTGCGGAGCTGTTCGAAGGTGGCCGCGTCGCCGCGTTCGGCCGCCAGCGCGGCGGCCTTGCCCTCGAGTGTCTCGCGCAGTTCGAAGAGTTCGTCGATGTCCTCCAGCGAAATATCGGTGACGACGACGCCGCGGCCGCCCGCCGTCGTCGTCAGTCCTTCCGCGGTGAGCCGGCTGAGGGCCTCCCGGAGCGGCGTGCGTGATATGCCGAGGCGCCCGGACTGCTCCACCTCCGCAAGGACCGTTCCGGGGAGGAGCCGCCATTCGATGATGTCGTCGCGCAGGGCCGCATAGGCCTTATCGCTGGCGCGCATCCTGCCTCCTTCATTGGCTGACGGTCTCCAGTGTATACACGCCAGTCAGATTTGCCCAGCATTTCCGACAAAATAGCTCAATCCGCCGCAGTTCTGTATACACAAGCATTGTGTCTTGCGCCCGGACGGGGCTACCATGAGCCTCATCACATTGTCGTGGACGGGATTCAATTTCATGGTTACCAAGAACTACCGGGACAGCTACGCTCGCAGCCTGGAGAAACCCGCAGAATTCTGGCTGGAAGCCGCCGGGAAGATCTCATGGACCACTCCGCCGCAGCAGGGCCTTGATGCCGGCAGGGCGCCGCTGTACGACTGGTTCCCTGACGGCGTCCTCAACACCTCCTACAACGCCCTGGACCGGCACGTCGAGGAAGGCCGGGGTACGCAGGACGCATTGATCTATGACTCCGCGATGCTCGGCACACAGCAGCGCTTCAGCTATGCGGAACTGACGGACCTCGTCGCCCGCTTCGCCGGGGTCCTGCGCAGCCACGGCGTCGGCAAGGGGGACCGTGTTGTGATCTACATGCCGATGATCCCCGAAGCCGCCATCGCCATGCTGGCCACCGCGCGCCTCGGCGCCGTGCATTCCGTCGTCTTCGGCGGGTTCGCCCCCAAGGAACTGGCGGCCCGCATCCGCGACGCCGTACCGGCGGCAGTGGTCACGGCCTCCGGCGGCATTGAGCCCTCGCGCCGGATCGAGTACCTGCCCGCCGTCGAGGAAGCCCTCGGCCTGGCCGGAGCACCGGGCACACCGGTCCTGGTCAAGTCGCGGGACGGCTTCGCCTCCTCGGTTGCCGACCACGCCGGCTGGCTGGACTGGGACACCGAGATGGCCGCCGCCGCGCCCGCCGCGCCGGTCGACGTCAAGGCCACGGATCCCCTCTACATCCTCTACACCTCGGGAACTACCGGCGCCCCCAAGGGTGTCGTGCGGGACAACGGCGGCCACGCCGTGGCGCTGCGCTGGACCCTGGAAAACATCTACGACGTCGGCCCCGGAGACGTTATGTGGACCGCCTCCGACGTCGGCTGGGTCGTGGGGCACTCGTACATCGTGTACGGGCCGCTGCTGGCCGGTGCCACGACGGTGATCTACGAAGGAAAGCCCGTCGGCACCCCCGACGCCGGAGCCTTCTGGCGGGTGATCCAGGACCACAAGGTCAACGTGCTTTTTACCGCGCCCACCGCCCTGCGCGCCATCCGGAAGGCGGACCCGGAGGCAAAGCTGCTGGAAAAGTACGACATTTCCAGCCTGCGGACCCTGTTTGCGGCCGGCGAGCGGCTGGACACCGACACGTACCACTGGGCTTCCCGGATCCTCGGCGTCCCGGTGGTGGACCACTGGTGGCAGACCGAGACCGGCTGGGCCATCTGTGCCAACCCCCGCGGGCTCGACGAGCTGCAGATCAAGGCGGGCTCGCCCAGCGTGCCGATGCCCGGCTTCAAGCTCAACATCGTCGACGGCGCAGGCGAGGACGTCGAAGCCGGGACGGAAGGCAACATCGTCTTGGCGCTTCCGCTGCCGCCGGGCACCCTGACCACGCTCTGGGGCGACGACGAGCGCTACATCTCCTCGTACCTCCAGGCGTTCGAGGGCTATTACGCCACCGGCGACTCCGGCTACCGGGACGAAAACGGCTATCTTTTCGTCATGGGCCGGACCGATGACATCATCAACGTGGCCGGCCACCGGCTCTCCACCGGCGCCATGGAACAGGTGATCGGCCAGCACCCGGCGGTCGCCGAGTGCGCCGTGATCGGCCTCGCGGACCCGCTTAAGGGCCAGCGCCCCAGCGGCTACGTGGTGCTCAAATCGGGAGTCGACATCCCCGCGGAGATCCTGGTCAAGGAACTGATCGCCCTGGTCCGCCGCGATATCGGCGCTGTGGCGGACTTCAAGCACGTCACCGTGGTCGAGGCCCTGCCCAAGACGCGCTCGGGGAAGATCCTGCGCAAGACCATGCGCCAGATCGCCGACGGTGACGACTATGTGGTGCCCTCGACGATCGAGGACGCCGGCGTGATCGACCAGCTCATCGGTTCCCTGCGCCCCGGTGCTGCGGGACCCGGCCCGTCAATCGCGCCGTAGCCCGACGCCGAGTTGGCACTTCGCGGCAGTGTTTCGGGGGCAAATCATTGCCGCGAAGTGCACTTTCGGCGACGGAAGACCGCGGGGGAGCGGCAGCCTTACGCCCCCGGCCGGTTCCAGCGGTATTCGTTCTCGGGCCGGCCGGGTGCACCGTAGCGCGCGGTCCGGGAGGCCGTGCCGGCGTCGGCAAGATATTCGAGGTAACGCCGGGCCGTCACCCGTGACATGCCGAGCGCATCCATCACTTCGCTGGCAGACACCGCCCCGGTCTGCTGCTTCATGAAGTCCTGCACGGATTCCAGCGTGGACACCGCCAGTCCCTTCGGCAGCGGCAGCTCGGAGGGTGCCCGGAGGCTCGCAAACGCCTGGTCGACATCGCTCTGTGAGGCACCGGCCCCGGAGTGGCCGGTGCCGGGGGATGCCAGCTGTTGCCGGAAGAGCCGGTAGCTGGCCAGCTTGTCCGCGAAGGTGGCATAGGTGAACGGTTTGATCAGGTACTGGACCACTCCGGTGGCCACCGCGCTGCGGACGATGTTCAGTTCCCGGACGGCCGTAATGGCGATGATGTCCGCGAAGAGGCCAGCGGCGCGCATCCGGCGCGCGATGTCGAGCCCGTGCAGGTCCGGGAGGTTCATGTCCAGCAGCACCAGCTCCACGGGGTTCCCGGCGGCTGCGAAGTCCGTCATTAACCGCAGGGCGGACTGTCCGTCGGGGGCCGAGCCGGCGAGGGTGAATCCCTCCAGTCGGCCGATATAGGCCGCGTGGGCGGCCGCGGCGATCGGCTCGTCCTCGACGACGAGTACGCGGATATCGCTCATTGCTGTCCCTTTGCCCTCGGTGATGTCGTCAGTGGTGCCGGCGGCGATGCCGCCGGTGACGTCGGCAGCGTGACGTGGAACAGCGCCCCGGCCGGGCTGGTGATTGTCAGGGTACCGCCCAGGCGGTGCACCGCCTGCCGGACCAGGGCCAGCCCGAGGCCGCGGCCGAAAGGACCGGCAGCCTTGGTGCTGAAGCCGTGCCGGAAGATCTCCTCCACCGCCTCCGGATCGATGCCTGGCCCGCTGTCCTCCACCGTGATCTCCAGTGCCCCGGCGACGGTCCCGACCGTCAGTTCCACGAGTCGCGGCGCCGGGGCCTCGGCCGCGGCGTCGATGGCGTTGTCCAGCAGGTTGCCCAGGATCGCCACGAGGTCCTGGACGGCCAGGCCGGTCACTGCGGTGGGGCCGGACCCGTTCCCTGCGGTATTGAGGGTCAGTTCGACGCCGCGCTCGTGGGCCTCGGCGGCCTTGCCCATGATCAGGGCGCCCAGTACGGGTTCCTCGATGGAGCTCACCAGGTCATCGGTCAGCCGCTGGCTCAATTCGAGGTCCTTGGTGGCGAAATCCAGTGCTTCGGCGCCGCGGCCCAGCTCCATCAGCGAGACGATCGTGTGGAGCCGATTGGCGTGTTCGTGGGTCTGGGCGCGGAGGGCATCGGAGAGGGTGCGCATGGTTTCAAGTTCGCTGCCCAGCGATTCGATTTCGGTGCGGTCCCGGATCGTGGCCACGGTACCAAAGACTGCCGTGCGCTGCCGTCCCGCGGCGTCGCCCGGTCCCACCGCGGCGCCCTGGTTCACCACGAGGATCCGCGAGCCGGTCAAATGGATCTCGTCGAGGGCGGTCCGGCCCGATTCGAACAGCTCCTTGAGGCTCGGCGCCAGAGGCAGTTCGGCGAGCGACGGCGCCGCCAGGCTGCGGCCGCCCCTATGGTCGGGCGGTGAGCCGCCGTCGGACGGGCCGGGCGGGAGACCCATCAGCGCGGCGGCCTGATCGTTGTACATCACCACCTTGCCCTTGGGATCGATCAGGATGACGCCCTCGCGCACCGAGTGGAGCACCGACTCGTAGTAGGCGAAGAGCTGGGCCAGCTGCTCCGGGCCCCAGCCCCGCGTCACGTGGCGCAGGTACCGCCCCAGGAGCCAGGACGCCACCGAACCGCCCGCGAGCAGGGCCAGGCCAATGGCAAGGAGGGCCGGCAGCCTGCCGGAGATGGCGACGTCCACGGTGCGGACCGTGACGCCGGCCGAGACGAGTGCCAGCACGGTGCCGTCCGCGTCCTTCACCGGCGCGATGGTGCGGACCGAGGGGCCCAGGGTGCCGGCGGTGATCTCGGTGAAGACCTGGCCGTTGAGGGCCGCGTCGATGGAGCCGATGTAGGGCTTCCCGAGCTCCTCGTCGCGGGGATGGGTCCACCGGGTGCGGTCCGGGGCCATGATCGTGATGAAGTCCGCATCCGCATCCTGCATGACCGCCAGGGCATACGGCTGGAGCAGTGCCGACGGGTCGGCGGCGCCCGCCGCCTCCAGCACGAAAGGTGTGTCGGCCACTGCGACCGCAATCCCGGCCATCCGTCGGCCGGCCTCCTCGTAGGCATGATCGCGCGCGTCAACGAAGGTGGCTGTGCCGACGATGGCTGTCAGCGCCACCATAAACAGCAGATGGGCCACAAAGAGCCTGCGGGCGATGCTCCAGCTGTGGATCATCAACACCTTCCATGACCAATATGAACGCAAGGGTGATGCGCGTCACCCCGTCATCAATGATGGGGTTACACACAAGAACGGACGTGATGGGGCCAACAGCCTGTGCCGCACCAATGTCCAGCCTATCCAAGGAGAACACCATGGCCTCTCAACGAGGAGAGTCGGCGGCATCTGCCGCGAAGCCGGGCACCACGCCGACAAAAACGAAGCGCAAGGGGCTTGACAAGTCCCACTACCTCTACATCGCCGTTATCGCGGCCGTCATCCTCGGTGGGCTGGTCGGGCTGCTGTTCCCCGAGTTCGCCAAGTCCCTCAAGCCGCTGGGCGACGGATTCATCAAACTCATCAAGATGATGATCGGCCCGGTGATCTTCTGCACCATCGTCCTGGGCATCGGCTCCATCGCCAAGGCCGCCACGGTGGGCAAGGTCGGCGGACTGGCCCTCGGCTACTTCATGGTCATGTCCACCTTCGCGCTGGCCATTGGCCTTGTGGTGGGCAACCTGATCCACCCGGGAGAGGGCCTCAAGCTTGCCGCCTATGATCCGAGCAAGAAGGCCGCCACGGACAGCACGGTCGACTTCCTGCTGGGCATCATCCCGGGCGACATTCCGGTGTTGCCGACCCTGCTCGCAGCGATCCTGGTCGGCTTCGCCCTGCAGAAGATGGGCCCGCAGGGCACCCCGATCCTCAAGGCCGTCGGCCATGGCCAGGCCCTCGTGTTCCGGATCCTCATCATGATCATGTGGCTGGCCCCGGTCGGCGCGTTCGGTGCGATTGCCGCCGTCGTCGGTGCCACCGGCTTCCAGGCCATCGTCAGCATGGCCACCCTGATGGGTGCCTTTTACATCACATGCGCGTTGTTCATCGTCGTGATCCTCGGCGGACTGCTCCGGATCGTTGCCGGCGTCAGCATCTTCCGGCTCATGAAGTACCTCGGCCGCGAATACCTGCTGATCTTCTCGACGTCCTCCTCCGAAGCCGCGCTGCCCCGCCTGATCGCGAAGATGGAACACCTCGGCGTGTCCAAGCCGGTCGTCGGCGTCACCGTTCCCACCGGCTACTCCTTCAACCTTGACGGCACCGCCATCTACCTGACGATGGCTTCCTTGTTCGTCGCCAACGCCATGGGCACCCCGCTGGACCTCGGCGCCCAGGTTTCCCTGCTGATCTTTATGATCATCGCCTCCAAGGGTGCTGCCGGTGTCACCGGTGCCGGCCTGGCCACACTGGCAGCCGGTCTCCAGGCCCACAAGCCGGAGCTTCTTGGCGGCGTCGGCATGATCGTCGGCATCGACCGGTTCATGTCCGAGGCCCGCGCCCTGACCAACTTCACCGGCAATGCCGTTGCCACTGTACTGATCGGCACCTGGGTCAAGGAGATCGACGGCGGACAGGTGGAACGGGTTCTCTCCGGCAACGAGCCCTTCGACGAACAGACCATGCTGGCCGGACACGGTGCGCACGACACCGCGGCGGATGCTGCCGCCGAGCCGGCCCGGCCCGTGCTGGCGAACGCCTGACCGCAGCAGGGCCGGGGCCGCAGTGAAGTAGATCTGCAGCAGCCGGACCCACAAGAGCCGCCCGGACGCCCGCCAGCGTCCGGGCGGTTTTTCGTGCCAGGGTCGGAACCTTCGACTTCTACCAGAAGGTTGAGGCTCAAATATTGGCCGCTGTCAAGGTCCGCGGAATACCGTGTCGGGCGCTGTAGCCTTGGGAGGAATAAGGTCGGCGCTGGAAGTCCAGTGCAGCAATATCAAGCACGACAATCACCGTCATCGAAAGTGTGGATAGATACGTGAGCAGCGAACAGGGTTCAGCAACTCTGGAAGGCACCGAACTCGATCTGGAAGACGCCGTTATGGGCCCCACCGGGCGCCCTCAACGCGACTTTCCGGAGCCGGCACCGCTGTCATCCCACGGACCCGCGCGGGTCATCGCCATGGTTAATCAGAAGGGCGGAGTGGGTAAGACCACCTCCACCATCAACCTGGCGGCCGCGCTGGCCGAATTCGGCCGCCGTGTGCTCGTCGTGGACTTCGACCCGCAGGGTGCCCTCTCCGCCGGCCTGGGCATCAACCCGCATGAACTGGACCTCACGGTCTACAACGTCCTGATGGACCGCAAAGTCGATATCCGCGACGCCATCCACCACACCGACGTCGAAAACCTGGACCTGCTCCCGGCCAACATCGACCTCTCCGCCGCGGAAGTGCAGCTCGTCAACGAAGTTGCCCGCGAACAGGTGCTGGACCGGGCCCTGAAGAAGGTTGAGGATGACTACGACGTCGTCCTGATCGACTGCCAGCCCTCCCTTGGCCTGCTCACCGTCAACGCGCTGACCGCCGCCCACGGCGTCATTATTCCGCTGATCTGCGAATTCTTCGCCCTGCGTGCCGTCGCACTGCTCGTGGAGACCATCGACAAGGTCCAGGACCGCCTGAACCCGCGGCTCCAGGTCGACGGTGTGCTCGCCACGATGTACGACGCCCGCACCCTGCACAGCCGCGAAGTGATCTCCCGCCTCGTGGAGGCCTTCGGCGATAAGGTCTTCGAAACCGTCATCAAGCGCTCCATTAAGTTCGCCGACGCCACCGTCGCGGCCGAGCCCATCACCAGCTACGCCGGCAACCACATCGGCGCGGATGCCTACCGCAACCTCGCCAAAGAACTTATTTCGCGCGGCGGCGCGCCCTAGCCAGGTCCATGGCAGAGTCAGGCACCCCCACAGCGGAGCTGGATATGCCGGCGGAGCTGGATGGACCGGCAGGCCCGGCTAGCCCGCTGCGGCCGGGGTCCGGCAGGAAGCCCGGATTCGAGGTCCGGCTGGCCAACTTCACGGGACCCTTCGACCTGCTGCTGGGCCTGATTTCCAAGCACCAGCTGGATATCACCGAGGTGGCCCTGTCCACGGTCACCGATGAATTCATCAAGTACATCAGGGCCCTGCAAGCGCAGGGGACGGAGTGGGCCCTCGACGAGGCCAGCGAATTCCTGCTCATCGCCGCCACACTGCTGGACCTCAAGGCCGCCCGGCTACTCCCCGCCGGCGAGGTCGAAGACGATTTGGACATCGCGCTGCTGGAAGCCCGCGACCTGCTCTTCGCCAGGCTCCTGCAGTACAAGGCCTTCAAACACGTGGCCGGCATGATGGGCTCCACGCTGGAACTCGAGGCCGGGCGCTACCCCCGGCAGGTGGCGCTGGAAGGACACTTTGCAGCGCTGCTCCCGGAGCTCCTCTGGCGGCACACCCCGCAGCAGTTCGCCGCCCTGGCGGAGGCCGCCCTCAAGCCCCGGGAAGCCGCCCCTACCGTGGTGGGTCTGGCCCACCTCCACGGCTCGCCGGTCAGCGTCAAGGAACAGGCCGAGCTGCTGGGGCACCGGCTGCGGCTCGGCGCCCCGCTCACGTTCCGGGCCTTGATCGCCGACGCCGCATCCACCCTCGTTGTGGTGGCACGGTTCCTGGCGCTGCTGGAGATGTTCCGGGACCGGGTGGTTGCCTTCGACCAGCTGTTGCCGCTGGGCGACCTGACCGTGCACTGGACCGCCGACGTCGGGAGCTGGAGCAGCGAGAACCTGAGTGAAGAATATGAGGAGCAGCCGTGAGTGGGAACCAGCCTGAGCCGGCAGCAGATGCAGCGCCGGAAGCAGCCGCCGACGCCGGGCCCGACGTCGGAAGCCTTCCCGGCGGTGCCCGCGCGGCCCTCGAGGCCGTGCTGATGGTGATCGACCAGCCGGCCACGGCCACCGAGCTGGCAGCGGGGCTGAACCTCACCGTCGACGTCGTCGAGCAGTTGCTCGCGGAACTGCAGCGGGAGTATGGCGGTTATACTGTTAATGCCCCGGATGTGGATGACGCCAGTTTGAACGGCTTCAGTTCCACCCCCCGGGGTTTTGAATTGCGGAGTATCGCCGGAGGCTGGCGGATCTATTCCCGCGCTGAATTCGCCGATATCGTCGGCGGCTTCGTGCTGGAGGGTCAGACAGCCAGGCTGACGCAGGCGGCGCTCGAAACGCTCGCCGTCATCGCTTACCGCCAGCCCGTTTCCAGGGCGCGGGTGTCTGCAATTCGAGGAGTCAATGTTGACTCTGTCGTGCGGACGCTGACGCAGCGCGGGCTGATCGAGGATTCGGGAACAGATCCCGAGTCGGGGGCCATCCTGTACCGGACGACGTCGTATTTCCTGGAACGGATGGGAATCGGCTCGGTGGCTGAATTGCCGCAGCTTTCACCCCATCTTCCGGGGCTGGAAGGCATCGAAGAGTTCTACGACGCAGGAAGAATGTAGGCAGGAACTACTGCCTGCGCACGAGTATCCACCAGGGCAGAACCATTTTGCCCCAGCGGGCGGGTGCTGTCGGGAGACAGCGGCCGTTGGCCAACAAACGAAGGACGGGTCATGACACAGGCGGGACGCCAGGGTTCACCACGTAACAGTTCGGGACGCAACAGTGCCGGACAAAACCCAGCGCAGGGCTCAGGCCGCGGCGCACAGGGCGGCACTGGCCGCCCGGCTCAGGGAGGTGCCGGCCGCAGTTTCCAGGGCGGCGGTAGCCGTACCGGAGGAGCCGGCTTCAAGGGCGGCGGAGACCGCCCCTTCAAGCACCCCAAGCCTCGCGAAGAGGCCTTCATCGATCCGGACCTCCAGGGTCCCGACGGCGAGCCGTCGGCGGGCCGCCCGGCTGCCGGCGAATGGAAGTCGAAGGCGCCGTCCGGCAAGGAAGCAGCCCGCAAGGCTGCCGCCCGCAAGCCCGGCTTCGGGAAGGCACCCGGGACCCCCGGTGCCCTCAAGCCCAAGCCCCGCACCGGCGCCGCGAAGTTCGCTGGCCCGCGCGCGTTCGGCAGCGAACGCTTCGGCCAGAATCTGGGCCCCGTGCGCAAGCCGGCCCGGAAGCGCGGACCGCGCGCCGAGGTGCCCCAGTCTGACCTGCACGACCAGGAAGGCACCCGCCTGCAGAAGGTCATGGCGTCGGCCGGTGTTGCCTCACGGCGGGTCTGCGAAGAAATGATCGCCGAAGGCCGCGTCGAGGTCGACGGCCAGGTCGTCACCGAACTCGGCGTCCGCGTCGATCCCACGACCGCAGTGATCCACGTCGACGGTCTCCGCATCCAGCTGGACGAGAACATGGTCTACATGGTCTTCAACAAGCCCAAGGGTGTTGTCTCCACGATGGAAGACCCGGACGGCCGTCCCTGCATCAGCGACTTCGTCCGCAACAGCCACGGCGAACGCCTCTTCCACGTCGGCCGGCTCGACGTCGCCACCGAGGGACTGCTGCTGCTGACGAACGACGGCGAACTCGCCAACCGCCTCACGCACCCGTCCTACGAAGTCCCCAAGACCTACCTCGTGCAGGTCCGCGGGCCTTTCCCGCAGGGCATCGGTGCCGAGCTCAAGGGCGGCGTCGAACTCGAAGACGGCATCGCCTCGGTCGACTCCTTCAAGCTGGTGGACTCCACCCCGGGCCACGTGCTGATCGAGGTGGTGCTGCACTCGGGCAAGAACCGGATCGTCCGGCGCCTCTTCGACGCCGTCGGCTTCCCGGTGCTGCGCCTGGTCCGGGTCAAGGTCGGCCCCATCGGCCTGGGCGACCAGCGCCAGGGCAGCATCCGCAACCTCGGCAAGCAGGAAGTCGGCCACCTGCTGGCATCCGTAGGGCTCTAGGGCATGTCCGCCTTTCGCACCCACGGCCGCGGCCACCTGTCCGGTCCGGTGGTGGTCGTGGGGACCGGGCTCCTGGGCACCAGCATCGGGCTGGGGCTCCGGGGCCGGGGGGTGGCAGTGTTCCTCTCCGACCCCTCGCCCACCCATCAGGCCGTGGCCGTCGACATCGGCGCAGGCCTTCCTTTGTCGCGCCTTGACGGGGAACAGCCGGAGCTTGTGGTGGTCGCCGCACCGCCGGATGTCACCGCGGATGTGGTGGAACGGGCCCTCGCGGACTATCCGCAGGCTGTTGTCGTCGACATCGCCAGTGTCAAGTCCGGCATCCTGGCCGATCTGCGTGCCCGCGGCGCGGACCTTGGCCGCTATGTCGGGACCCACCCCATGGCGGGCCGGGAGAAGTCCGGGCCGGTCGCTGCCCGCGGCGAGCTCTTCACCTCGATGCCGTGGGTGCTGTGCCCCTCGGCAGAGACCCTGCCCGAGTCGCTGCAAGCAGCGCGCGCACTGGCCGCCGACCTCGGCGCCGTCGTCTCCGAATTCGGTGCCGAGGAACACGATGCGGCCGTGGCGCTTGTCTCGCACGTGCCCCAGGTCGTGGCCTCGCTCGTAGCCAGCCGGCTGCAGGGCACGCCCCTGCATGCGCTGTCCCTCGCCGGCAACGGCCTGCGGGATGTCACGCGCATCGCTGCCAGCGATCCGACCCTCTGGGTGCAGATCCTGGGCGCGAACGCGGATCAGGTCGTGGACGTCCTGCACGGGGTCCGCGATGACCTCAACCGGGTGATCGGCACGCTCGAGAACCCCACCGCGCCGGGGGCCCGGCTGGACCTCGCGCAGCTGATCAGCGAAGGCAACGCCGGCCAGGCCCGCATTCCGGGCAAGCACGGCGGACCGCCGCAGGCGTACTCCTGGCTGACGGTCCTGGTGGATGACACCCCGGGACAGATCGCCAGGCTCCTCACGGAGATCGGCGAGATCGGCGTCAACCTTGAGGACCTCCGTCTGGACCACTCCTCGGGCCAAAACGTGGGCATGGTGGAGATCTCCGTGCTGCCGAACAAACACGACCTGTTAATCGAAGCCCTCAATGACCGCGGATGGCGGGTGCTCCAGTAATGACCCAGGAACTCATCGAGACCATGGACGTTGTCCGCCCGGGCAAAAGCCTTGTGGTGGCCATCGACGGGCCGTCCGGCTCCGGCAAGTCCAGCGTCAGCAAGGAGGTGGCCCGCCGGCTGAAACTGGCGTACCTCGACACCGGTGCCATGTACCGGGCCCTGACCTGGTTCTGCCTGGATGGCGGCACCGACCTGGCGGACCGGGCCGCCGTCGAGGCCGCGTCCAAGAGCATGCCGCTGGAGATCAGCACAAGCCCGCTGGAAGAGTATGTCCGCGTCGGTGGAACCGATGTCACGCTCGCGATCCGCGAACCGTCGATTTCCGCAGCCGTGAGCGCCGTCGCCACCACCCTCGGCGCCCGCACCGAACTGATCCGGCGCCAGCGTGAGCTGATTGAAAAGCACCACCGCCGCATGGTGGTCGAAGGCCGCGACATCACCACCGTCGTCGCGCCCCACGCCGAAGTGCGGCTGCTGCTCACCGCCAGCGAAGAGGCGCGCCTGCGCCGCCGGGGCATCCAGCTCGGCGGCAGCCAGAGCGCCGAACAGCTTGCCGTGCAGGTCACCGGTCGTGATGCCAGGGACTCCACCGTGGTGAACTTCACCCAGGCCGCCGACGGCGTCGTGACGCTGGACTCCTCGGAGCTCGACTTCGACGAAACCGTCGACGCGGCGCTCAGCATCGTGACCGGCATCATCGATCACAAGGCGATCAACCGTGACTGAGGCCCGGCCGCAGACACGGATTGAGGCAGATCCGCCCCTCCCGGCACGCTGGACCACGGCGTGGAGCCGGCCGGTCGGCTGGATCCTGGACCACGTCCTGTACCGGACATCGGTGACGGGACGGTCGAACGTGCCGGCGACGGGTCCGGTGATCTTCGCCGCGAACCACCTCAGCTTCCTGGACGGGCCCGTCATGTTCGGGGCCTCGCCCCGCGCCATGCACATCCTGGTCAAGAAGGAAATGTTCGCCGGCCGACTGGGCCGGGTGCTGCAGGCCTCCGGCCAGCTGCCCGTTGACCGCGCGGGTGACCGTGCTGCCCTCCACCTGGCCAGGCGGGTGCTCGACGCCGGACGGTGCGTCGGGATTCTGCCCGAGGGAACACGGGGCAGCGGCGAAGCCTCCGCGATCAACAACGGCGTGGCCTGGCTCGCGCTGAACTCCCGGGCCACCGTGGTTCCCGTGGCCATCCTTGGCACCCGGATCGGCGGCGAAGACCTCAACGCCGTTCCCCGGCTCCGCCGGCGGTTGCATGTCAGCTTCGGCGGGGCCCTCAATGTCAGCCGCAGGCCCGGCGAGACCGGGCGTGTTTCAATGGACAGGGCGGGAACCGAGATCCGCGCCGCGCTGGCCCGCCATGTCCAGGACTCCATCCTAAGAACAGGGCAGCCCCTGCCCGACGCGGATTCCCCGCAAGAACGTCATAAAGCAGTAGCCGGGACGCCGGCAGATCACCCCATAAGGAAAGTGCAATGAGCGATACGACTCAAACCTCCGGCCAAATTGGCGCCGGCGAAGACGAATACACGCCCACCGGCACGGACCAGGTGGCCGAGCATCTCGCCGCCCTGGACGACGAGGAAGCAGAGGTCCGCGCGGCCTCCCTCCGGGCCGGCCTGGACGACTACGAGCTGGATGAGGAAGACGCCGCACTCCTGAGCGGCGAGTACGACGACGAGGACTTCGACGGTCCGGTCAAACTGGACCCGGTCCTGGCCATCATCGGCCGCCCCAACGTGGGCAAATCCACCCTGGTCAACAGGATCCTGGGCCGCCGCGAGGCCGTTGTGGAAGACACCCCCGGTGTCACCCGTGACCGTGTGATGTACTCGGCAACCTGGAACGGCCGGAACTTCACGGTTGTCGACACCGGCGGCTGGGAGCACGATGCCCGCGGCATCCACGCCCGCGTCGCCGAACAGGCCGAGATGGCCGTGGAACTCGCCGACGCCGTGCTGTTCGTCGTCGACTCCGCCGTCGGTGCCACCGCCACGGACGAGGGCGTCGTGAAGATGCTGCGCAAGTCAAAGAAGCCGGTCATCATGGTGGCCAACAAGGTGGACGACTTCGCCCAGGAAGCCGACTCGGCCTCGCTCTGGGGCCTCGGCTTCGGCGAGCCGTACCCCGTCTCGGCACTCCACGGCCGCGGCGTCGCCGACCTGCTGGACCACGTTATGGACACACTCCCGGAGTTCTCCACGATCGAAGGACTCGAGCGCTCCGGCGGACCCCGCCGCATCGCCCTGATCGGCCGCCCGAACGTCGGCAAGTCCTCGCTGCTGAACAAGCTTGCCGGCTCCGATCGCGTCGTGGTGGACAACACTGCCGGCACTACGCGGGATCCGGTGGATGAGTTTATCGAACTCGGCGACCGTACCTGGCGATTTGTCGACACCGCCGGCATCCGCCGCCGCCAGCACATGGCCCAGGGCGCGGACTACTATGCCTCCCTGCGTACCCAGAGTGCGCTGGAAAAGGCCGAGGTCGCCGTCGTGCTCCTTGCCGTGGACGAAGTGCTCAGCGAGCAGGACGTCCGCATCCTTCAGCTGGCGATCGAATCCGGCCGTGCGCTGGTGCTGGCCTTCAACAAATGGGACCTGCTGGACGACGAACGCCGCACCTACCTGGAGCGCGAAATCGAGCAGGACCTGGCCCACGTGGCCTGGGCCCCGCGGGTCAACATTTCGGCGCTGACCGGGTGGCACAAGGACAAGCTCGTCCCGGCCCTGGACACCGCCCTGGAAAGCTGGGACAAGCGCATCCCCACCGGACGGCTCAACGCCTTCCTCGGCGAGCTCGTGGCAGCGCACCCGCACCCGGTCCGCGGCGGCAAGCAGCCCCGCATCCTGTTCGGCACCCAGGCCTCCAGCCGCCCGCCGAAGTTCGTGCTCTTCACCACCGGGTTCCTCGATCCGGGATACCGCCGCTTCATCACCCGCCGGCTCCGCGAAACCTTCGGTTTCGAGGGCACGCCGATCGAGGTCAACATGCGGGTCCGTGAAAAGCGCGGCAAGAAGCGCTAATTCCGGCACGCCCGCCCGTGACATGCTTAAAGTGTCACAGGCACCCTCCGGAATCGTGTAAGCTTTTGGAGGTGGTTCGGCCGGACTGCTCGGATGAAGTCTTTTGGATACACAGGAGAATGGCATCGTGAGCGGAGAACGGCGGAACTAACGGGCTGTAGCGCAGCTTGGTAGCGCACTTGACTGGGGGTCAAGGGGTCGCAGGTTCAAATCCTGTCAGCCCGACCATAAAGTCCCGGAAACCCAAGGGTTTCCGGGACTTTTCTGGTTGTCAGTTTGGCCTGTCCAGCGGAAAGCCATCTCGCAGTTTCTGTGGACGCTCCGCCGTGACTCTTTCCTGCGGGGCCGCACTGGACCGAGCACAACACCTGGCCTCGTTCTGCAAATCGCGGTTCTGCAAATCGCGCACCTCATGCGCCGCCAGGCCGACGAGGCCGGCCTGCCCCCTTCCGCAGCCAAAACCAGGGTTGACCACCACTTCCGGAACGCTGACCGAAGCCAGCCAGGTAACTCCCGCTAGTGCCCGAGCTGGGCTGCAAATCGGGCGAGGGCGTCCTCAGGGGTGGGGGCCGGACCGAAGACCTCCTCCTGCCGGCTGACGTCGGCGACGTACTTTCCGGTGTCGATCCAAGCGAACATCGCGCCCATGTCCTTGACGCGGGGCACTGCCAGACCGACCACGGTCGTGAGGGAGCGGCGCACCAGGACGGGGATGGCGCGGACCCGGATCTTTGCGCCGAGTCGCTGCGAGGCGATGTCGGCGATCTCCTGCATGCTGACCGGTCGGGTCCACCCAATGTCGATGCGCTCTCCCGGACTGATGTCGGCGTCGACGGATGCGGCGAGGAGCGAGGCGAGGTCCGCGGTGAGCACGTAGGTGACAGGCAGGGTTTCGCTGCCGAACGAAATGAGCCGCTTCTTCTCGAAGGGGTCACCGCTCATCTGGCTGATCTGGTCGAGGAAGGCACCCGGTCGCAGGGCCACGAAGGGGACGCCGTGCTGCTCCAGCGCGTCCTCGGCCAGCTTCTTGTGCCAGAAGTGCGGAACCTGTGGGGTCTGGTCCGAGGTGAGGATGCTGGTGAGGATGAACCGCACGACGTTGGCCGCCTTCGCGGCGATCGCGAGGTTGGCGTTGCCGACCGTGTCGATGGCCGTGGCGTTCTTGTTCGGCTTGGTATATCCGGCCGCGGTGCTGATGACCGCATCGACTCCAGTCATGGCCTCGACCAGCGAGTCGAGTTCGAGCATGTCGCCTCGGGCAATCTCCACTCCCCGAGATTCCAGCACGCTGGCGTCGGAGCCGGGCCGGACCAGGGCGCGGACACTCTTTCCACGCGCGAGGAGCTGGTCGACGACCTGCCCCCCGAGGAAACCGGTCGCTCCGACGACCAGGACGACCGCTGAGCGAACGGGGTCGAGCCGGCTGCATCGGTGGTCATGGGTGAATGCTAACATAATGCTTGGTCTACTCAACTATTGATTTTGTATAGGATTGCTTCATGAAGGACATGGAAGGGCAGGTTGCGGAGGCTCGCGTGCTCTCGAGCATGCTGGTCGATTTTTCTGAGCAGGCGAAGGCCACCTTCGGCTCCCTCGCCGAGGCGTTTGGTCTGCCCGTCCATCTCGCGCGTGCAATTGTCCTGCTCGCCGCCCCCATGCCCATGGGGGACCTGGCGGCGCAGCTCGCCTGCGACCGGTCCTACGTCACAGCGATCGCTGATCAGCTCAAGGACCGCGGCCTGGTCGATCGGATTCCGGGCGCGGATCGCCGGGTCAAGCTGTTGAGCCTGACGGAGAAGGGGACCCGCCTGCGAGAAGAACTGTCGCAGGCGGTCGCGGAAGGCGACCTGGTGATGCACCGGCTTGACGCGGCGCAACGCAACGCCCTCTTACCGCTTCTCGAGGCACTCCTGAAAAAGCCCTGAGGCACCTCGACGCTCCCCGCGGGGAGGTGCGGCAGCTGATCACCGGATGCGTGGCATCGTCGCGGGGGAGGGGGCAGCCCCGGTCTCGGTCAGGTCCGGTCAACGTGGACGCGGTGCAGCATCCGGCGGACAAGTTCGGCGTCGTCTCCTCGCATGGGCACCGCGACATCCAGCTCCTGCCCGTTGCCGTCGAGGATGGCGTCGAGTCCAGCCAGCTGCGCCGTGTTTCGGGGATACCCGTCCCCGAGGAACCCGGCCCTGACGTCCGCTTGGTTCAGCCGGTCACGCACCACACGGTTCGTCTATGTGTCCGGGACCAGGCCGCCGGCGTCCAGATGCGCCTTGCCTTCCCGGCCACGCGGGGTGAGGTTGCTGGCATGGTCGCGGAATACCTCCCCGGTGTACACCCCGGTGATGCCGAGACGCCGGGACAAACGCTCAGCCCGGGTGCCCTTGCCGCATCCCGGGGACCCATCATCAGCATTCGCATCGTTGAGACAACTGCCTTGGCCGCCGCGGGGAACGTGGTCTTGTATCGTGGCTGCCGGTAAGCGCCAGCGCCAGCGCCAGGGACGCGGGCGACGGCAGGTTCCGCCCCCCGCAGCCGCGGCGCCTACTTCAGGAACCGGGACCTCCGGCGATCGGCGAGGATCTTTCCCCGGGTCTGGCAGCCCGGACAGTACTGCAGGGCGGTATCCGCGAAGGACACCTCGCGCACCGTGTCATCGCAGACCGGGCACGCTTCGCCGGCGCGGCCATGCACCCTCATATGGCTCCGCTTCGTGTCCTTCAGGTCGCTGGGCCGTTTCCCCGCTGCTTCCGCCAATGCGGCTCCCAGGACCTCGTGGATGGCGTCGTAGAGCAACTGCACCGCATCCCGGTCCAAGGACTTGGCGATCGCGAACGGCGACATCCGGGCTGCGTGCAGTATCTCGTCGCTGTAGGCGTTCCCGATGCCGGCAATCACGCTCTGGCTGCGCAGGGCACCCTTGATTTGCAGGGAACTGGAACCAAGGATCCCCGCCAGGGCATCGGCGTCGAACCCGGGACTGAACGGGTCAGGTCCCAGCGCGGCGATTCCGGGGACGTCGTGCGGATCCCGGACCACGTAGACCGCCAGGCCCTTCTTCGTGCCGGCCTCGGTCAGGTCCAGGCCCAGCGGGCCGGAGGCACTGGAAAACGTCAGCCGCGCCGCAATGTATCCCTTGCCCATTTTCAGCGGGGTGTCTGTCGGCGCGTCGGTGAAGCGGACCCAGCCGGCCCTCGCCAGATGGAAGACAAAATACAGCCCGTCCGCATCCAGGCTGACAAACTTGCCGAAGCGGCGCACCCCGGTCACGGTCCGGCCCTCCAGCCGGGAGAAGGGCGGATCCGCCGTTTTGAGCACGGCGAAGGAGACGATCCGGACCCTCGTGACAGCAGCGCCGAGGAGGTGTCCGGCCAGAAAATCCGCCAGGGCCGCCACTTCCGGAAGCTCTGGCATTGCCTAGCCGTTACCGGCTTGTTCCGTCATGGCACCATCATGTCAGAGTCCTCCCGGGCCCCGGCCGGATATGCCTATACTTTCAGCGGCGGACAGAACAGTAAACCGCCGTCGACATTTGGTGATTGACCCGAGGAAAGGCCCGTCATGAGCAACATTCCCGAAGAGCTGTCCTACACCGCAGAACACGAGTGGGTTTCGGCCCCGAACGCCGACGGAGTCGTGCGCGTGGGGATCACGGACTTCGCCCAGGACGCCCTCGGGGATGTCGTCTACGCCCAGATGCCGGAAGCGGGCACCAACGTCACGGCCAATGCCGTCGTCGGAGAAGTTGAATCCACCAAGAGCGTCAGCGACATCTACGCCCCGGTTTCGGGTGAGGTGGTGTCCCGCAACGAGGCGTTGGACACGGATTCGGCCCTGATCAATTCCGATCCGTACGGCGAGGGCTGGCTGATCGAAATCAAGCTTGCAGAGGCCGACGCTGTCGCGTCGCTGCTCAGTGCATCGGAGTACGAACAACAGGTAGGCTAAAGGAAAAGTCATTCGGACCGGGTTGTTGGGAAAATCACACAGACAACGCCCGCCGAAGGGCTGAATACCGGATCTGCCAGGCTTTTCCGGACGGCATGCGTTGTTTGCAGGGGGGACACCTGCAACGAATGAGGAGGACTCAATGTTTGGGCACGAACGGAACGACACCGGTGACGGTTACGGCACGGGTGGAGTGAGAGCTTCGGAGACCACGTCGATCAACCTCACGCCGGTGCGCGACGAACCCACCATCACGCCGAAGCTCTCACCCGAGGAGCGGGCAGCCGTCGAGGCGCTGCCCTATGGCTCGGCCCTGCTGGTGGCGCACAGCGGACCCAACACCGGCGCGCGCTTCCTGCTGGATTCGGACGTCACCACGGCGGGCCGGCACCCGGATGCCGACATTTTCCTTGACGATGTCACGGTTTCGCGCCGGCACGTTGAGTTCCGTCGCACGGTACGCAGCTTCGAAGTGGTGGACACCGGAAGCCTGAACGGTACGTACGTGAACCACGACCGCGTCGACGCCGTGGAGCTGAAGTCCGGCAACGAAGTGCAGATCGGGAAGTTCCGCCTCACCTTCTACCTGAGCCCTGCCCGCGCAGCAGGCAACGTCTGATTCCGGGGTAGCTGCCTGTGGCCATGGCACAAGCGGAACGGCGCGGACCCCAGATTCTGAACATCGGGGAAGTCCTGGCTCAGTTGAGCGACGACTTCCCCAACATGACAGCGTCGAAAATCCGGTTCCTTGAAGAAAAGGGACTCATCAATCCGCAGCGGACGCCGGCCGGCTATCGGCAGTACGGGGAGGGCGACGTCGAGCGGCTCCGGTTTGTGCTGGCCCTCCAGCGGGACCAGTACCTGCCGCTGAAGGTCATCAAGGACTACCTTGACGCGATCGACCGCGGCGAACGGCCGGACAACCTGCCTCCCGGGGTCACGGTGTCCCCGCGGATCGTCTCCGAGGATCTCGCCGTCGAACTGCAGAACCGGGTGCGCCGGTTGAGCGAGGAACAGCTCCGGGCCGAGTCCGGCGCGAGCGTTCCGCTCCTCCAGTTGCTGCTGAGTTTCGGACTGATCGGGCACGTCAACGGCAAGTTCGATGAGCACGCCCTCCAGGTGGCCCGCGCCTGCGTGCAACTCGAGAGCCATGGCCTTGAACCCCGGCACCTGCGGCCGTTCCAGGCAGCCGCCGAACGCGAATTCGGCCTCGTGGAACGCGCGGTGGCCACGCTGACTTCACGCAAGGATGCCGCCTCGCACGCCCGCGCCGCCGAGGCTGCGCGGGAAATCAGTGACCTCTGCCTGACGCTGCACCGGGCCCTGGTCCAGGACCGCATCTCGAGGATGGACATCTGATGATTGAGGTGGAGATTGTGGGTGTGCGGATTGAGTTGCCGTCCAACCAGCCGCTAGTCCTGCTCAAAGAGATGCACGGCGAGCGGCATGTGCCGATCTGGATCGGCACCCCGGAGGCCAGCGCCATCGCCCTGGCACAGCAGGGCGTCGTTCCGCCCCGCCCGATGACCCATGACCTGCTCGTTGACGTCGTCGAATCCCTGGGCCACACCATCGTCAGCGTCAACATCGTGGCGGTGGAGGACAATATCTTCTACGGCCAGCTCCAGTTCGAGGACGGCACCACCGTCAGCTCCAGGGCCTCCGATGCCTTGGCACTTGCCCTGCGGGCAAAGTGCCGGATCTGGTGCGCCGACGCCGTTATGGACGAGGCGGGCGTCAGGATCACCGAACACGACGAGGGGGAGGACACCCACCCCGGCCCGGCCGTCGATGAAGAAGGCGAGCTGCGGCGCTTCCGGGAGTTCCTCGACGACGTCGAACCGGAAGATTTCGCTGGCTGAGGTCACGTTAAGGTTAAAGTCGAGGATGAAAGTTTCGACACGCCTTCCGAATAGCCCGAACGTCTTTGACCTTGAGCCCCGGCAGGCCTAACGTCGGAGGTACAAGTTCCCATTGCATACGACAGCCGCTGAGGCCACACTGGAAAGTGCGGCCCGGCCGAATCACACGGATGAAATTTCATCCGCCGCCGGTTCGTTTAGCTAGAGATAGCTGGCTGATGCTGCAACTTCCGCAGGGGAGCCACGACAAGGAGGATCCACGTGAGTCCGAAAGGCGAAGCAGGCGAGCTCAAGCCCTCGACGGCCGGTGTGGCCGTGCCCGCTAGCGGTGCCCAGGGCCTGCTGTTCACCGAGGATCTTCCTGTCCTGGACGAGGACGCGGGCTACCGCGGACCCACCGCCTGCAAAGCGGCCGGGATCACCTACCGCCAGTTGGACTATTGGGCCCGCACCGGGCTCGTGGAGCCCGCCGTGCGCGGCGCCGCCGGTTCAGGCTCCCAGCGGCTCTACGGCTTCCGCGACATCCTGGTCCTCAAGGTCGTCAAACGGCTGCTGGACACGGGCGTTTCGCTCCAGCAGATCCGCAGCGCCGTCGAGCACCTACGGGAACGCGGCGTCGAGGATCTCGCCCAGATCACCCTCATGAGTGACGGCGCCAGCGTCTACGAGTGCACCTCCGCCGACGAAGTCATTGACCTCGTCCAGGGCGGACAGGGTGTCTTCGGCATCGCCGTCGGCCGGGTCTGGCGCGAAGTGGAAGGCAGCCTCGCGGCACTTCCCAGCGAGCATGTATCGGATCAGTCGTTCCCCGACGACGAACTCAGCAAACGCCGGGCAACCCGCAAGATCGGCTAGGCTCCGGCCCCACAGTCCCCAAAAAACAACGCGGGGTCACTTAGCGCCCATCATGATGTGCTGGATGGGCGCTAAGTGACCCCGCGTTGTTTCCGTTTGGTCGAGTCCCCGGCGCGAGGCTGGGAGCTTTGCTAGCGCCTGCCGCGGTCCCGGACTGCGCGGTCGGGCTGCAGACCCTCGGAGTTCAGCAGGTTCGCCAGCAGCGCGTCGAAGAGGGCCGCGGAGTTCTTGGCGGAATCGCCCGGCCAGTGGTGGATGGAATGGGCGGCGCCCTGGATCTGCTGCCAGTTGGCCTGCTCGGGAATGTGTGGTGAGAGCAGTAGTTCGCCGAACATGGACTGCATCTCGGCGAGCCGGAAGGTGTGTTCGGCCGAGCCACTGCGCACCCGGTTGGCAACGATGCCTGCGGGCGAGAGGTTCGGGGCGAATTCGCCGCGGAAGAGCTGGATGGCGCGCATGGTGCGTTCCGTGCCGGCGACGGAGAAGAGCCCGGGTTCGGCGACGAGGGTCACCTTGTCGCTCGCTGACCAGGCCATCCGGGTGAGCCCGTTGAGCGAGGGCGGGCAGTCTATGAGGACCAGCTCGTACTTCTCCGCGCCAGCCAGCACCGCGGAGAGGCGGCGCAGATCGCGGCGGCCGAGGTCCGGGCGGTCGTAGATGCCGGTGTAGGCGGAACCGACGGCCACATCCAGGATGGACTCCGCAGAGCCGCCGGGGGCCGAGCCATTGGCGCCGGCGCGTTCCACCCAGCCGCTGGGGACGACGTTGTCGGCGAGGCGGGCACGACGGGGCGCCTTGAGCATCCTGCCGATATCGAGATGCTCGCCCGGCCGGACCCCGAGGGCAGTACTTGCATCCGCGTGGGGGTCAAGGTCGACGACGAGCGTGGGGATGCCGGCGGCCAATGCCGCAGACGCCAATCCGGTGGTCACCGATGTCTTGCCGACACCGCCTTTGAGGCTGCTGATGCTGACTACTTGCACTTGAAAAACCAATACCTAACGCCGGTTGCCGGGACGGGGTCCTGCCGGCTCCTGCGTTCTCCGGAGCCGGGGCGTGCATGCGCCACCCTCCTCCTCATCATATGTTGATGCTCCGCCGAAACCTGTCTCATCGGGCCCCGGGGCGGCAGATCGTGCCCAGGCTGCGCCGGCCACCGGCGCGTGCCCCTGTCCGGGGCCGGATACGTGACGCACAATGCTGTGACCGTGACCACAAAGATTTGTGTTTGCCTACACCGGTCTTAGACACTGTGAGCACTTACCGATACGCCCGCAAAGATGCAGGAGAAGCATGTTTTCGAAGATTCTGGTGGCCAACCGCGGAGAAATCGCGATCCGTGCCTTCCGCGCCGGGTACGAGCTCGGCGCCAAGACTGTCGCCGTGTTCCCGAACGAGGACCGCAACTCGATCCACCGCCAGAAGGCCGATGAGGCATATCTGATCGGTGAAGAGGGCCACCCCGTCCGGGCCTACCTCGACGTCGACGAGGTGGTGCGCGTCGCCAAGGAATCCGGGGCCGACGCCATCTACCCCGGCTACGGCTTCCTCTCCGAGAACCCACGCCTGGCCCGGGCCGCCGCCGAGGCCGGCATCACCTTCGTGGGTCCGCCCGCCGAAGTCCTGGAACTGGCCGGCAACAAGGTTGCCGCCCTCGCGGCGGCCCGCAAGGCCGGCGTCCCGGTGCTCAATTCGAGCCAGCCGTCGAAGGACGTCGATGAGCTCATCGCCGCCGCGGACGTGATCGGCTTTCCCATCTTCGCCAAGGCCGTCGCCGGCGGCGGCGGGCGCGGCATGCGCCGGGTAGACACCCGCGAGGCCCTGCCCGAGGCCCTGCAGGCCGCCATGCGCGAAGCCGACGCCGCCTTCGGTGACCCCACCATGTTCCTGGAGCAGGCAGTCCTGCGCCCCCGCCACATCGAGGTCCAGATCCTGGCCGATGCCGAGGGCAACGTCATGCACCTCTTCGAGCGCGACTGTTCCATCCAGCGCCGCCACCAGAAGGTCATCGAGATCGCCCCGGCCCCGAACCTTGACGAGGGCATCCGCCAGGCGCTGTACCGCGACGCCGTAAAGTTCGCCAAGGCACTGAACTACGTCAATGCCGGCACCGTGGAGTTCCTCGTCGACACCGTGGGGGAGCGCGCCGGCCAGCACGTCTTCATCGAAATGAACCCGCGCATCCAGGTTGAACACACCGTGACCGAAGAAGTCACAGACGTCGACCTCGTCCAGGCGCAGCTGCGCATCGCCGCCGGCGAGACCCTCGCGGATCTGGGCCTCTCGCAGGAGACCGTCCAGCTCAAGGGTGCTGCCCTGCAGTGCCGCATCACCACCGAGGACCCGGCCAACGGGTTCCGGCCCGACGTCGGAAAGATCACCGGCTACCGCTCCGCGGGCGGCGCCGGTGTCCGGCTCGACGGCGGCACCGTCTACTCGGGTGCCGAGATCAGCCCGCACTTCGACTCGATGCTGGTCAAGCTGACCTGCCGTGGCCGCGACTACCCGGCCGCCGTGGCCCGTGCCCGGCGTGCCCTCGCCGAGTTCCGCATCCGCGGCGTGTCCACCAACATCTCCTTCCTGCAGGCCGTGCTGGACGATGCCGACTTCATCGCCGGCAACGTGGCCACCTCGTTCATCGACGAACGCCCTGAACTCCTCAAGGCACGGGTCTCCGCCGACCGCGGCACCAAGCTGCTGACCTGGCTCGCCGAGGTCACCGTCAACAAGCCCAACGGCGAGCTCACGGTGCACAGCGACCCGGGCGCCAAACTTCCGGCCGTGGACGACGCCGCGGCCCGGCCCGGCTCCCGCCAGCGGTTGCTGGAGCTGGGTCCGGAAGGCTTCGCGAAGGCGTTGCGCGAGCAGAACGCCGTCGCGGTCACGGACACCACGTTCCGCGACGCCCACCAGTCGCTGCTGGCCACCCGCGTCCGCACCCGCGACCTCGTCGCGGCCGGCCCTGCCGTGTCCAAGCTGCTCCCGGAGCTGCTCTCCGTCGAGGCCTGGGGCGGCGCCACCTACGACGTAGCCCTGCGCTTCCTCGGTGAAGACCCCTGGGACCGGCTCGCTTCCCTGCGCAAGGCGCTGCCGAACGTCTGCCTGCAGATGCTCCTGCGCGGCCGCAACACCGTGGGCTACACCCCGTACCCCGAAGAGGTCACGGTGGCGTTTGTCAACGAGGCCGCTGCCACCGGCATCGACATCTTCCGCATCTTCGATGCCCTCAACGATGTCAACCAGATGGCCCCGGCCATCCGCGCCGTCCGCGAGACCGGAACCGCCGTCGCCGAGGTAGCACTGTGCTACACCGCGGACATGATGGATCCGGACGAAAAGCTCTACACCCTGGACTACTACCTGGAGCTGGCACAGAAGATCGTCGACGCCGGGGCACACATCCTGGCGATAAAGGACATGGCCGGGCTGCTGCGCCCCGCCGCCGCTGCCCGCCTAGTGACGGCCCTGCGCGAACGGTTCGACCTTCCGGTCCACCTGCACACACACGACACCGCAGGCGGCCAGCTGGCGACGCTGCTGGCAGCAGTGAACGCCGGCGTGGACGCCGTCGACGTGGCGTCGGCCTCGCTTGCCGGCACCACCAGCCAGCCCTCGGCCTCGGCCCTCGTGGCAGCGCTGGCCCACACACCGCGCGACACCGGACTGAGCCTTGCAAACGTCTGCGCCCTGGAACCGTACTGGGAAGCCGTCCGCCGCATGTACGCGCCGTTCGAATCCGGGCTGCCGGGCCCCACCGGCCGGGTCTACCAGCACGAAATCCCCGGCGGCCAGCTCTCCAACCTGCGCCAGCAGGCGATTGCGCTTGGCCTCGGCGAGCGTTTCGAGGCAATTGAGGATATGTACACCGCGGCGGACCGCATCCTGGGCCGCCTCGTGAAGGTCACCCCGTCCTCCAAGGTGGTGGGCGACCTTGCCCTGCACCTTGTGGGACTCAACGCCGACCCGGCCGACTTCAACGAAAACCCGCAGAAGTATGACATCCCGGATTCCGTGATCGGCTTCCTGTCCGGTGAACTGGGAGACCCTCCCGGAGGCTGGCCGGAACCGTTCCGGACCAAGGCCCTGCAGGGCCGCACCGTCAAGGTCCGCGACGTCGAGCTCAGCGCCGAGGACAGCGCCGCGCTCCAGTCCGACTCCAAGACCCGGCAGCAGACCCTCAACCGGCTGCTCTTCGCCGGCCCCACCAAGGACTACCTGAAGAGTGTGGAGTCCTACGGCAACCTCTCGGTGCTGGATACCCGTGACTACCTCTTCGGTCTGCAGCGCGGCGCGGAGCACGAGATTGAGCTGGAGAAGGGTGTCCGACTGATCGCCTCGCTCGAGGCAGTCTCCGAGCCGGACGAGAAGGGCATGCGCACAGTAATGTGCACGCTCAACGGCCAGTCCCGTCCGGTCGTGGTCCGCGACCGCTCCGTGGTCAGCAACGTCAAGGCGGCCGAACGCGCCGACACCGCCCGGCCGGGCCAGGTGGCCGCGCCCTTTGCAGGTGCCGTCACCCTCACTGTAAAGGCCGGGGACACCGTCAAAGCCGGGGACACGGTAGCGACGATCGAGGCCATGAAGATGGAAGCCTCCATCACGACGCCGGTCGCCGGTACAGTCTCGCGCCTCGCGGTGGGGGCAATCGAACAGGTCCAGGGTGGAGATTTGCTGCTCGTCGTCGAGTAGGCGGCAGCTCAACAACGAAGGGGTCCTTCCGGCTTGACCGGAAGGACCCCTTCTGTTTCTATCGAACGAAAGCAACGCGGGGTCAGATACGGCCCATAAGGGGGTCCCGGATGGGCCGTAAGTGACCCCGCGTTGCTATTGGGGTGCGCTGCCTAGAGCTGGGCGGGGCGCGGGGTGCCGTACATCTCCTCGATCACGTTCTCGAAGTCCTTCATGACCTGGGACCGCTTGACCTTCATCGACGGCGTGAGCTGCCCGGAGGCCTCGGTGAAGTCGGCCGGCACGATCCGGAAGGACTTGATCGCCTCGGCCTGGGAGACCGACTGGTTGGCGCGGTTGATGAGTTCCTGGACCGCGGCCTTGACTACCGGGCTCTCAGTCGCTTCGGTGAGGGTGGTTGCGGCTGGCAGGCCGTGGCGGTGCAGCCAGCCCGGGAGGGCCTCCTCGTCGAGGGTGACCAGGGCGCCGATGAACGGACGATTGTCGCCCACCACGAGCACCTGGGAGACGAGCGCGTCGGCGCGGATCTGGTCCTCGAGCAAGGCCGGCACGACGTTCTTGCCGCTGGCCGTGACAATGATTTCCTTCTTGCGGCCGGTGATGGTCAGGAAGCCCTGCTCATCGAGCTGCCCGATGTCGCCGGTGCGCAGCCAGCCGTCCTCGAAGGCCTCGGCGGAGAGGTCGTCGCGCTTGTAGTAGCCGCGCATGACGCAGACGCCCTTGGCGAGGATTTCGCCGTCGTCGGCAATCTTCACGGCATTGCCGGGAAGCGGCTTGCCGACAGTGCCGATCCTGATCAGGTCCGGGGTGTTCACCGTGATCGGCGCCGTGGTTTCGGTCAGCCCGTAGCCTTCCAGGATCTGCATGCCGATGCCCTGGAAGAAGTGGCCGAGCCGTTCGCCCAGCGGGCCGCCGCCGGAGACAGCATGCGAGACCTGGCCGCCCATGGCGTCACGGAGCTTGCCATAGACCAGCTTGTCGAACAGGGTGTGCTTGAGCTTCAGGCCCAGGCCGACCTTGCCGGCCTGCCGGGCGCGGGAGTACTCGATGGCGGTATCCGCGGCGCGGTGGAAGATGGCGCCCTTGCCGCCGTCTTCGGCCTTGGTGAGTGCCGAGTTGAAGACCTTTTCGAACACGCGCGGCACGGCCAGGATGAACGTGGGTTTGTAGCTCTGCAGGTCCGGCAGCAGGTGCTTGATGTCCGGCGTGTGGGCGACCGTGACGCCGGCGGCCACGGCAAGAACGGAGATGTAGCGCGCAAAGACGTGGGCGAGGGGCAGGAACATGATGGTCCTGGCATTCTCGTGCACGATCTCGTTAAGCGAGGTGGCCAGCGCGTTCTCCGAGAGCTCCACGAAGTTGCCATGGGTCAGTTCGCAGCCCTTGGGCCGTCCGGTGGTGCCCGAAGTGTAGATGATAGTGGCGATGTCCTTGAGGGACGCGTGGCTGCGGCGTGCCTCCAGTTCCTCATTGCTGACGGTGGCGCCGGCGGCCCGGACGTCGTCCAGGCCGGTTCCTGAGAGCTGCCACACGTTCGCGAGGGCGGTCAGGCCCTCGGACGCCGCGGCCTGCCGGATGATGTCCTCGTGGTGGGCGGACTCGCCGAAGGCCGCCACCGCACCGGAATCTCCGAGGTTCCAGGCGACCTGCGAGGGGGAAGAGGTCTCGTAGATGGGAACAGAGACGGCGCCGGCGAACCAGATCGCGAAGTCAATCAACGCCCATTCGTACCGGGTGCGGGACATGATGCCGACTCTGTCGCCGGCGGCGACACCACTGGCCATCAGGCCCTTGGCAAGCAGTGAAACATCGGCCAGGAAGTCGGTGGCCCGGACATCCTGCCACTGGTCTGCAGCGTCGAGGCGCGAGAACAGGGCAGGGTTGGACGCCTTCGCGGCCTGGCGCAACACCAGATCCGTGACATTCGATTCCGGGGGGACGTTTACCAGGGGCGGGACACTTATTTCTCGCACGATAGCTCCTTTGATATCCATAGACCCGCAAGGGGTACAGCTAACACTAGTATGTGGTCCTACCTTGAATGTGTTCCACAACACCTACTGGCGAGTAACCTTACGGCCACTGATCCCGGCGCGCCACCCCGGGCGGCTGCAGACGGTGCGGAATCGCCCGGCGAATAGACTATGGAACCATGCACACACCAACACCCGGACAGCAGCCCGGCCCGTACCGCAGGACAGCCGCCTGGCGCCGCAGGACACCGGCTCGGGCGGAGGGCGGAATTCAGGGGCAGGGGTTCCGTGAACATCTCCGGCTGGGCCGCAAGGGCCTGGCCATCGGAGTCGACATCGGCGGTACCAAAGTGGCGGCCGGCGTGGTGGACGCGGAGGGCCGGATCCTCAGTCAGGCCAGGCGCTCCACCCCGGGCAACGACCCGCGGGCGGTTGAACGGGTCATCGTGGAACTCGTCGAGGAGTTGGGCGCAGGCCACCGGATCTGGTCCGTCGGGATCGGCGCGGCCGGCTGGATGGACCTCGACGGCGGTACCGTGCTGTTCAGTCCGCACCTGGCCTGGCGCAACGAACCGCTGCGCGACAACCTGCAGCGGCTGCTGCGCCGCCCCGTTCTCCTGACCAACGACGCCGACGCTGCCGGCTGGGCGGAGTGGCGCTTCGGTGCCGGCCGGGGCGAGAACCGGCTGGTCTGCATCACCCTGGGCACCGGCATCGGCGGCGCCATGGTGATGGACGGGCGGCTGGAACGCGGCCGCTTCGGGGTGGCGGGGGAGTTCGGCCACCAGATCATCGTGCCCGGCGGCCACCGCTGCGAATGCGGCAACCGGGGCTGCTGGGAACAGTACGCCTCCGGCAACGCCCTCGGCCGGGAGGCCCGCGAACTGGCCGCCGCCAACTCTCCGGTGGCGCAGGAACTGCTCAGGGCAGTGGACGGGCACGTGGACCGCATTACCGGCGCGATCGTCACGGAGCTGGCCGAGTCAGGGGATGCAACCTCGCGTGAGCTGATCGAGGACGTGGGCGAATGGCTGGGCCTGGGGCTCGCCAACCTTGCAGCCGCACTCGATCCGGGCACCTTCGTGATCGGCGGCGGTTTGTGCGACGCCGGTGAACTGCTGGTCGCACCGGCGCGGAAGGCCTTCGCCAGGAACCTCACCGGCCGCGGTTTCCGGCCGGCGGCGCAGATCGAACTCGCGGCCCTCGGCCCCAACGCCGGCCTGATCGGCGCCGCGGACCTGTCCCGGGTCAGCAGCCGCATGCACACCTAGGAGGGTGCTGCGGGGCGGACCCGGCGGGGCGGGCCCGTCATGGCGGTCAAGCAGCCTAGACGCGGGCGCCGTCGTCGTGCTCGTCCTTCTCGCCCGGAAGTTTCATGATCAGGAAGACGACCGAGGCCGCGAAGGCGGCCACCATGCCCAGGATCGCCAGCATCGGTGCGGAGCGCCAGAACATCGTGGACAATACGAGCGCGATCGGGCCGCCCACCGCGCCGAGCCATGCCAGCACGGTCATCGGGTCGGCGCCGGCCAGGCTCGGCGGTTCCTCCGGCACGAAGTCGTCCGGGACAAAAGGGTCGTTGCCCTCTGCCGCATAGTCCCGGGGGCCGGCCGGATACTCCGGGCGGTCGCCGGCTTCCGCATCGTCGTCTGGGCCGCTGGCCGTGTCCGGTGTCCCGCCAAGCCGTTCCCGGGCGGAGAGTTCGACTGGAGCGGCGACGGAGAGACCCAGGGGATCAAAGTCGCTGAACGGCCTGGCCGTTGCGGTGCCCTCGGTGCCCCCGGTGCCCTCGGGGACTCCGGCCGGATCCTTGCCTTCCAGCCGAGCGACAAGATCCAGCCAGACAGCATCGTCCTGGTTGGCGCCGGAGTCCGATGAATCGGGGTCGGGAGAATTGGGGTCCGGTCTAGTCATCTGCCGTGTCCTTTGGGCTAGCGTGGGCGGCGTCCGGGATGTGTCCGGCAACTGTTGACCGGATGAACTCGGCCGTGCCGCGGAAGATCTCGGGCGCGTCGTTGTCCATGGTAGCCACGTGGTAGCTGTTTTCCAGCCGAATCACCTCCAGCGGGGCGTTCCTCATTCCGCGACGCAGCGCCACCATACTCGATTCCGAGACCACGTGGTCCACCGCGGAGCGGTAGACGCGGACGGGGGCCGTGATCCGGGGCAGCAGCCGCACCGTGTCCTTGAACATTTTGTTCAGCTCGTGGGCAGCGGCGACCGGGGTCCGGGGATAGGCCCCCTCGTCCATGTCCGGTTTGAGGATGTCGTTGGCAATGGCGGGGGTGCTCTTGAGGACGAATTGGAGGATGCCCGCGAGAGGGGCGCGCGGGTCGTCGATGATGAGTCCCGGGTTCACCAGGACGGCTCCGGCGACGGGCCGGGTGGCGGCAAGCCGCAGAGCCAGCGCACCGCCCATCGACAGCCCGGCTACGACGACGTGCTCGCAGTCCCGGGCGAGCTCCAGATAGGCGGCGTCGAGGGCCGCGTGCCAGTCCTGCCAGCGGGTCCGGGACAGTTCCTGCCAGCTGGTGCCGTGGCCTGGCAGCAACGGCATCCGCACCGCGTAGCCTTCCCCGGCCAGGGACTTTGCCCAGTCCCGGACACCATGCGGGCTGCCGGTGAAGCCATGGGACATCACGACGCCGGTCCGTGGGCCGGTTCCGGTGAAAGTGCTGCTGAACGGGGAATGGTCCGGTGGGATACTCATGGGGTCTCCGTGGCTCGGGAAGGTGGCTGGGCGGCAGGCGAGGGGGACGGCCGGGCAGGGGCGGCGTGCTGCAGGAAGAACCGGGCGGATTCACCGAAAATCAGGGGCGCATCGACGTCGAGGGTGGCCACATGTCCGCTGCCCGGCAGCCGGACGACGTCGAGTTCCCGGGATCCCAGGCGCTTCCGAAGCAGCTCAAGCGAGGTCGGCGGGACCACGGTATCGGAGTCGGACTTGAAGACCAGGGCCGGGGCCTTCACCGCGGGCAGATCCCGGAGGGTCGCCTTGAACAGCAGGCTGAGCTGGTGGACGGCCTCCAGCGGAGTCAGGGAGTAGTCGCCGTCCCCGGTGACGGACGCCGTCGGATTCGGTTCCTGGACCGGCACGGTGGTCCGCTGAAGGTATTTAAGCAGTCCGATGATCCGGACCCGGCGGTCGTAGAAGCTCAGACCCGGGTTGACCACGGCGACGCCGGTGACTCCGTGGCGCGCGGCCGTGCGCAGGGCGATGGCCCCTCCCATGGACAGTCCGGCGACGAAGCAGGCCTGCGTTCGGGCAGCCAGTTCGAGGTACGCGGCCTCGAAGGCGTTGTACCAGTCAGGCCAGCCGTGCCGGGCCAGATCACGCCAGTCGGTGCCGTGGCCCGGCAGCAGCGGGACGGATACGGCGAAGCCCTGGGCGGCCAGATGCTCCGCCCAGGGAAGGACGCTCAGGGGGCTGCCGGTGAACCCGTGGCAGATCGCTACGCCGACGCCCGCGTTGCCGCCGTGGCCGGGGTAACTGAACGCCGCGGGCGCCAGGGGAGTGCTGCTTCCGGTCATGTGCCCATCGTGTCACTGTTCGGGACAAAACTCACTAGAGTAGGGTGTCATTGAAGTCCCGGTCGGACCCGACGGAGGGCCGGCCAGACGCCTTCCGGAGGGGGACACCACGTGTTTTATTGGTTCATGAAGACGTTCGTTCTAGGGCCGGTGCTCAAGACGCTGTTCCGGCCCTGGGTCAAGGGTCTGGACAACGTGCCGGCCGAGGGTGCCGCAATAATAGCCTCGAACCATCTCTCCTTCTCCGATTCGATTTTTATGCCGCTCATGGTGCCCCGTCCCGTGGTGTTCCTGGCGAAATCGGAATACTTCACCGGCAAGGGCATCAAGGGCAAGCTGACCGCCGCCTTCTTCCGGCTTACCAACCAGCTGCCGATGGACAGATCCGGGGGAGCCGCCTCCGCGCTGTCTCTCAACGCAGGCATGGACGTACTCAAGAACGGCTCGCTGCTGGGCATCTACCCCGAGGGCACCCGCAGCCCGGACTCCCGGCTGTACCGCGGCAAGGTGGGCGTGGCAAGGCTCGCCCTGCAGGCACGTGTCCCGGTCATTCCGGTGGCGATGATCGGCACCGACAAGGTCCAGCCGATCGGGAAGCGGATGCCCAATATCCGGCGCATCGGAATGATCTTCGGCGAACCACTCGACTTCAGCCGTTACTACGGCATGGAGGATGACCGGCTGATCCAGCGTTCCGTGACCGACGAGATCATGTACGAGCTGATGCGGCTCTCCGGCCAGGAATACGTTGACGAGTACGCCGCCGTGGTCAAGCTCCGGCTCGCCGGGAAGGCAACGGAGCAGCCCGACGACGGCGCCGCCGCAGGCGGCCCGGCAGCACCCGGAAGTGTATGACGTTTCCGTGTGACGGTGTGGGCCCTGTCAATGACGGACCGGCTCCGCTGATCAGTGCCGTGCAACTATCCTTAGAGGGTGACTGAGTTATCTGCGCCTTCGGCCTTGCCCCTGAACGGTTCCCCCCTGAACGGTTCCCCCCTGAACAGTTCGCCCCTGACCGGTGCACCGCTGTCGGGCTCCGCCCTGACCAGCACCGCCCAGAGCGGTGCCGCCAACTATCCCGGCCTGGACCACTGGCGGGAGCTGCCGGTCTCCCAACAGCCGACATGGTCTGATAGTGGTGTCTTCGATGCCTCCGTCAAGGAACTTTCCGTCCTTCCGCCGCTTGTCTTCGCCGGCGAAGTGGACATCCTGCGCGAACGGCTCGCGGCGGCTGCGCAGGGCAAGGCCTTCCTGCTCCAGGGCGGCGACTGCGCGGAAACGTTCGAGGCCGCCACCGCCGACAAGATCAGCGCCCGGGTCCGCACCATCCTTCAGATGGCAGTCGTCCTTACCTACGGCGCGGCCATGCCGGTCATCAAGATGGGCCGGATGGCAGGGCAGTTCGCCAAGCCCCGCTCCTCCAACGACGAGACACGCGAGGGCGTCACGCTGCCGGCCTACCGCGGCGACATCGTCAACGGCTACGACTTCACCCCCGGCTCCCGAGCGCACGACGCCGGCCGGATGCTCAAGGCGTACCACACCTCCGCTTCCACCCTGAACCTGATCCGGGCCTTCACCCAGGGCGGCTTCGCGGACCTGCGCCTCGTGCACCAGTGGAACAAGGGCTTCACGGAAAACCCCGCGCACGCGCGCTACGAGTCGCTGGCCCGGGATATCGACCGTGCCATCAAGTTCATGGCCTCCTGCGGAGCCGACTTCGAGGCGCTCAAGCGCGTGGAATTCTACGCCAGCCACGAGGCGCTGCTGCTCGACTACGAACGCGCCCTGACCCGGATCGATTCGCGCACCGGTTTCCCCTATGACACGTCCGCGCACTTCCTCTGGATCGGTGAGCGCACCCGCGAACTGGACCACGCCCACGTCGACTTCCTTTCCCGCGTGCGCAACCCCATCGGTGTGAAGCTCGGCCCGTCCACCAGCGGCGACGACGCCCTGCGCCTGATCGACAAACTCGATCCGGACCGCGAGCCCGGCCGCCTGACCTTCATCACCCGGATGGGCGCGGGCAACATCCGCGAGAAGCTGCCCCCGATCGTGGAGCGCGTCACCGCCTCCGGCGCCCAGGTCCTGTGGGTCACCGACCCCATGCACGGCAACACGGTCACCTCGCCCAACGGCTACAAGACCCGCAACTTCGACGACGTCATCGACGAGGTGCGCGGCTTCTTCGAGGTCCACCATGCCCTCGGCACGGTCCCGGGCGGCCTGCACGTGGAGATGACCGGCGACGACGTCGCCGAATGCCTCGGCGGGGCCGATCCGGTGGATCAGGAAGCTTTCCTGGACCGCTACGAATCGGTCTGCGATCCGCGCCTGAACCACATGCAGTCCCTTGAGATGGCCTTCCTGGTGGCCGGAGCCCTCTCCAAGCGCTGACCCGCTGCAGTGACTGTCAAAAGCTCCGCCCGGCTGTTCCAGCCGGGCGGAGCTTTTTTTGTTGGGCGGACCTGCCCGGAGCGGGCTGCGGACTCCGGTCACACCACGGTCAGCGTGACAACCGAGCCTTCCGGGACGCTCTTGTTCACCGGATCCTGATCCCGGACGGTGCCGAAGAAGCCGCCCAGAATGTTGTTCACACGCACTTCAAAGCCCAATTGCTCGAGGGCCTTGCGGGCTTCGGCCACCTGCTTGCCGATGAAGCTGGGGACGTCGACGAGCTTCGGACCCTTCGAAATGGTCAGGGTCACGGATCCGCCCTTGGTGAGGTTGCCGGTCGCGGGGTCCTGGGCCACCACGGCGCCCTTCGGGACCTTCCGGTCGTTGACGGTCTCAGGGGAGACCACGGGCTTGAGCCCGGCAGCCTCGAGGGCCTTGACCGCGGCGCCCTGCTCCTGGCCGCGTACGTCCGGCACCGGGATGGGTTGTGGGCCCTTGGACACGGTGAGGTTCACCGGGGTGCCGTGCCGGACCGGATTGCCACTGCGTGGCGCCTGGGCCAGGACCGTGCCGGCGGCTGCCGATTCGTCATAGGTCTCGGAGATCTGCCCCAGCGCCATCCCGGCACCGTTAAGTGCCGCCTTTGCCTCGTCCAGGGACGTTCCGGTCAGCTGCGGCAGCGGAAACAACTCGGGGCCCTTGGAAACGGCCAGCGACACTGGCTGGAACTTCCGGATGACCTGGCCGGCCGGGGGCTCCGAGCCCACCACCAGGCCGGGCAGAACATCGTCGTCGAAGACGTCCTTGGTGGTGGACTGGAAGCCGGCGGTCCGCAGCAGCTGCTGGGCCTCGGCCACCGTCTTGTTCGCGAGCTCAGGAATCGTTCCGGGTGAGCCGGGGCCCATGCCGAAGAACCAGCCGGCGCCACCGGCCAGCAGGGCGGCTATGACCAGCACGAGAATCCACAGCATCCCCCGGCGCCGGGGATTTCCCTCGCGCAGGCTGCGCACCGGGGTGGCCGCCGCACGCTGGCGCGCCTTTTCCTCGTCACGGTCCTGCTTGCGCTGCGCCCGTTTGCCGGCGGGTGCCGTGAAGGGGGCCGGTGCCCCGCCGGTATGCTCGTCCGGAGCGCCATACGAGGCTTCCTCCGGGGCGGAGAGAGGTCCGTAGCCCGGGCGCCGCGGCGCGGCCGACATCACGGTGGTGGGGTTGCTACCGCGGGAGATGATCTCCGTCGGCTGCCGGCTGCCGCCGGGGCTCTCGGACGGGGCACCGCCGTCGGCAGGGCCGGGAGCAGCGGCGGCCGGGAGGGTCCTGCGGTGGGCGGCCGGGGGCTGGAGGTCCAGTTCGGCGTCGCTGAGGTTGGTCCGGATGTGCCGCAGTTCAGACAGCAGCGCGCTGCCGTCCACGGGACGCTTGTCCGGGTCATTGGCGGTGCACCACTGCACCAGCTCATCGAGTTCCCCCGCGAGGCCCGGAACGAGCTCCGAGGGGGCTCCCACGGTCGAGTTCACGTGCTGGTAGGCCACCTGAATGGGGACTTCGCCGTCGAACGGCTGCCGGCCGGTCATCATCTCGTAGAGCATGATTCCGACCGAATAGATGTCGCTGCGGGCGTCGGCCTGCTTGCCGAGCACGAGCTCGGGGGAGAGATAGGCCACCGTGCCGATGAGGGCGCCGGTGCTGGTCGACGTCGAGACGGCCCGGGCCAGCCCGAAGTCGCCGACCTTGATCCGGCCGTCGTCGGCGATCAGCACGTTCTCGGGTTTGATGTCGCGGTGGATGAGGCCGGCGTCATGGGCGGCGCCAAGGCCCTCGACGACCGGATCGATCAGTGCGAGGGCGAGGCGCGGCGACAGCGCACCCTTGTCCTTGATGACGTCCCGCAGGGTGTGGCCCTTGATGTACTCCATGACGAGGTACGCGATCCGGCCGTCTTCGCCCTGGTCCAGGACTCCCACCACATGCGGGTGGGAGAGCCTGGCCGCGGCCTTGGCTTCGCGTCCCAGCCGGTCCAGGAACTGCGGGTCGCCGGCCATATGGGGGTGCAGCACCTTCAGCGCCACATCACGCTCCAGGCGCTGGTCCGTGGCCACGTAGACCGTGGACATCCCGCCGCTGGCCAGCCGGGCCTGAATCAGGTACCGGCCATCCACCATGGTGCCTACGAGTGGGTCCGACGTGTAATCCTGCACCATACGATCCTAATCGCTGCACGGAAACGGGCCCGGATCAACATGCGATCCGGGCCCGTATCGTTATGCTCCGGGGCTCAGCGGCGGCGCATTGTGCGCCCCGGCCTGCGGGGTTCTGAGCCTTAGCTGAAGTTCTTCTGGTGGGCCTTGATGGACGCCACGTACCGCTTGGTGTCGTCGTACATGCCGTATTTGCTGACCGAGTACTGGCCCTGGTAGTAGCCCGCGATGGCGGTATCCAGATCCTTACTGGTGCGGGTCAGCTGGCGGATGATGGCGACGCCGGCCGTGGCGTTGTCGTAGGGATCCAGCAGGTTGAGCTTGCGGCCCACGAGGTCCGAGGCCCACTGGCCGGAAGAGGGGATGACCTGCATGGTGCCGATTGCGTTGGCCGGGGAGACCGAGCGGTGGTCGAAGCTGGATTCCTGGAAGGCGAAGGCCAGTGCCAGGGACGGATCGACGCCCATCTTGCGGGCGGTGTCCGCGACGATCGACTTCATCTGTTCGCGGCTGGGGACGGGAGAGGCGTTCAACAGTGCCTTGTTCTCGTTTGCCGAGCTGACTACGGCGGCCGGGTAGCTGAAGCCGAGGAACGTGCTGGGCACGAGCGGTGTCACCGTGGCCGGGGGCTGGCTGGACGCCGGAGCGATCGGGGCCGGAGCGGTCGAGCCACCCGGAATCACCAGCTTCTGGCCGGGGTGGATGATGCTGCTCATCGTCAGCCGGTTGGCGGCGAGGATGTCAGACAGCTTGACGCCGTTCCTGGCCGCGATCCCGGAGAGGGTGTCCCCGGACTTGATCGTGTACGAGCCCGGGGCCGGGGTTGCAGGGGCGGAAGCAGGTGCCACCGAGGCGGGGGCGGCCGGAGCAGGCGCCACCGGGGCGGGGGCGGCTGCGCCGTTGCCGATCCTGATCTGCTGGCCCGGGCGGATGATGGAGCCCATGTTGAGCCCGTTCCAGCCGAAGACTTCGGAGAGCTTGACGCCATGGCGGGCCGCGATAGCGCTGAGCGTGTCGCCCGGCTTCACGGTGTAGCTACTGCCGCCGGTCGAACTGGCGGGCGCAGGGGCCGAGGGTGCCGCCGGTGCGGGTGCCGGAGCGGTGGCGGTGCCGCCGAGCTTGATCTTCTGTCCGGGGTAGATGATCGTGTTCGCCTGCAGGTTGTTCAGCTTGAGGATGGCGTACGTATCCAAGCCGAACTTGCCGGCGATCCCGCTGATCGTGTCGCCGCGGGAGATCGTGTATTCAGCCGGCGCCGACACCTGGGCGGGACGGAAGGCGGTGGGGACCGTAGTGGAGACAGCATTGGCCGGGATCATGGCTGACGTCAGTGACTTTGCCGTCTGCGCCTGTGCCTTCATGGCTGCAGCCAGTGTTGCCGGGATGGCACGCGGGCGGGACTCAGCCGCTGCGGGCTGGGCGAGCGCCAGAGAAGAAAGCATGACGGCGGGCAGCGCCGCTGTCGTGGCCGCGATCATCGGCAGGCTGGGCCGCGGGTGGGGCTTTGGCGAACGAGACGTCGTCATGGGAAAAATCCTCTTCTCAGCGGCGAACGCTGCAGGTCAGGCTGGTGTCACTGGTGTTACCAGTGTGACTGATGTTAGTGCTGTTACAAATGTGATCTATGTGAATCTCTCATGAATTGGCAATTAGCACAAGAACTGTTTGACATTCTGCAAACGTGATTTTGTGGAGTGTCGACGGGTGCGGGGTGCGGCGGCTCCTTAATGTCCGGTGAAGACGCCCGGGAGCCGACTAGGCGCAGGGGTACCTGCCGTGGCAATCTTGATCCGTGAGTAATGTAGAAAGCCTCGTGGGCGAATGGCTGCCCCTGCCCGATGTCGCCCAGCTTCTGAACGCTTCCATTACCAAGGTTCATGCCTTGCTGGATGAACGCGCGCTGGCCGCATTGCGGGTCGGCGAACGGCGGATTCGGTGTGTGCCGGCGGAATTCATTCAGGACGGACACGCCGTGGAGAGCCTCAAGGGGACCATCGTGGTCCTCTCCGACGCGGGCTATTCGGATGAGGAACTCATTACCTGGCTCTTTACGCCGGATGAATCCCTGCGCGGCCGGCCGATTGATGCACTGCGCGAGGGCCGCAAGACGGAAATCCGCCGCCGGGCACAGTCCCTGGCCTGGTAGCACCGGCACTTCAGCGCCCCTGAGGTGCCAAGAGCCTCTTAACAACCAAGGGCCGCGCACGGCGTATTTGCCGTGCGCGGCCCTTGGAGTAACCGGCTTGAGTGGCCGGCCTGGAGCCGCAGGGAGGGGCTCAGGCGGTGCGGCTGACCGTTGCCTCGGCTAGCTTCCGGAGCGCCGTCTTGGGCAGCTCGTCAAGCGGCAGGAGGTCCAGGGCGGCAAAGGCCGCGCGGCCGAATTCCTCGATCAGTACTTCCGTGGCCTGCAGTGCGCCGCAATCCGCGATAATGCGGCGGATCTCGTCCACGTCCGCCTCGTCAAGATCGGGGCTTCCGAGCTTGGCATCGATGAACGCCGATTCGGCCGGCGTTGCCTGGTCCAGGGCGAAAGCCACCAGAACGGTCCGCTTGCCTTCGCGCAGATCGTCCCCGGCCGGTTTGCCGGTGGTGACCGGATCGCCAAACACGCCCAGTACATCGTCCCGCAGCTGGAAGGCCTCGCCGAGCGGGAGGGCGAAAGCCGAGTAGCCCCGCAGCAGCTCATCCGGTGCGCCGGCCAGTGCACCGCCGAGGGCGAGCGGGTGCTCGGTGGAGTACTTGGCCGATTTGAAACGGATGATGGACTGGGCGCGGCTGACCGCCCCGGCACGGTCCCGCCGCGGTCCGGCGACCTCCTCGAGGATGTCGAGGTACTGGCCGGCCATGACCTCGGCGCGCATCAGGTTGAAGATGAGGCGGGCCCGGCTTCCGGATGCGGCGCGGTCGCCGATTTCGGTGAAGGATTCCTCGCTGAAGGACAGGCACAGATCTCCGGTGAGGATGGCGGCCGCGTGGCCGAACCGTTCGCTGTCCAGCGCCCAGCCCTGGGTTTCGTGCAGCTCGCTGAAACGCCGGTGCACACTGGGGCCGCCCCGGCGGGTGTCCGAGCGGTCAATGATGTCGTCGTGGATGAGCGCCGCGGCCTGGAACAGCTCCAGGGCGGAACCGGCCGTGACCACTTCGCCGGCCCCTGCCTCCCCGCCCGCGCCGCGCCAGCCCCAGTAGCACATGAGCGCGCGCAATCGTTTGCCGCCGGTGACCAGGTTCGAGATGGATCCCATCAGCGGATCGATGTCCGGGGAGATCGAGGACATGACGGCCTGGCGGGTGGTCAGGAAATCGGTGAGCTTGCCGGCGACGGCGGCCACGTACGCAGTCTGCTCAAGGCGCAGCTGTTCCGCGAGGGTCACTTGACAGACTCAGCAGCGACGTTCGCGCCGATGGTGAAGGTCGAGGTTCCGGCGGTTTCCATCACGGAAATGTTGACCGTCTCGGTGTCACCGCGGAGGAAGTCCTTGGACGGCACTGTACCCACGGTCTCGCCGGGAACCGCCTTGAAGCCCTGTGCCTCCACTGCGGTGGTGTAGAACGCCAGGACGGCAGCCGCCGGCGAGGCAATGCTGCCCACCAGTGCCGCGGTAGCCGGCACGGTGGTCTTGTCAAAACTGCTGGAGACGACCTTCGCGCCGGGCATCAGGGGCAGCAGGGTCTGCGGGAAACCGGGAACCATCGCGCCCACCGTGGCCGAGGTGCCGGGTTCCGCCGAGGGGCTGGCCGGCGCGGTGGTGGAGGGCTGGGCCGGGGACGGCACGGCCGACGTCGACGAGGAACCCGAGGAAGCTGTCCCGGGGGTGGCGGGCGTACATGCGGCCAGGGCGGCCATTAACGTACCGGCCGCAAGTACCGCAACTGCAGCACGTTTGCGCTCTCCAAAAACCTTCACAGGGACTTTCCTCCTGGTGTTGACGCCGGATTCAGCCTCCAGTTTAGCCAGTCCCGGGGCATAGGATTGAAGTTGTGGTGCCGGACAGGAATAAACAGCAGCAGGACCAACCCGTTGAGCAGGTTCTTGACGCGGCATCCGGCCGGCTCAGCGAAGCAACTCTCCGTGAACTCCGGCGCAGCAGCATCATGCATGTTGACATGGATGCCTTCTTTGTCTCCGTCGAGCTGCGCAGCCGTCCCGCGCTGGTGGGCAAACCGGTGATCGTGGGCTATCCCGCAGACCGCTCGGTAGTGCTTTCAGCCTCCTACGAGGCCCGCGCCTTCGGCGTGAAATCGGCGATGCCGATGGTGATAGCGGCCCGCACGTGCCCCTCGGCCGTCATCATCGAACCCCGGCACAAGCTGTACTACGAGGTGTCCGGCCAGATCATGGAGATCTTCGGGTCGATCACCGACCTCGTGGAGCCCCTGAGCGTGGACGAGGCCTTCCTCGACGTCGGGGGAGCGATCCGGCGGCTGGGCCCGCCCCGGCAGATCGGGGAACTCATCAGGACCAGGGTCCGCAGCGAACTCGGCATTACGGCGTCCGTGGGCATCGCGGCGAGCAAGTTTGTGGCGAAGATCGCCTCGACCCGGTGCAAGCCGGACGGCCTGCTGCTCATCGGTCCGGACGAGACCGTGCCGTACCTGCACAGCCTGCCCGGCAGCGCGCTCTGGGGGGTCGGCGCCAAGACCGTCGAGGTGCTCGCCAGGATGGGCATCCGCACGGTGGCCGACGTCGCGGCGTCGCCGCTGCCGTCGCTGCGCAAAGTTCTTGGCGCCTCGGGGGAGCACGTGTACCGGCTGTCGTGGGGGATTGACCCGCGCCCGGTGACCCCGGTCCGGCTGGAAAAGAGCATCGGCGCCGAGGAGACCTTCGCCGTGGACACTGCGGACGAGGCCCTGCTGCACCGGGAGCTGCTGCGCCTGTCGCACCGGACGGCGGAACGGCTCCGGGGCGCGGGCATGCACGCCCGGACCGTGGCCCTCAAACTGCGTTACGCGGATTTCTCAACCATCACCCGCAGCCGCACGGTCAGCACACCTATCGACAGCGCGCAGCTGCTCTATGCCGTAGCGGTCCAGCTTCTGGAGTCCATCGGCGACCGCCCCATGACGGTGCGGCTGGTGGGGATCCGGGCCGAGCAGCTGGAAGAAGCCGCCAGTGCCCCCCTGCAGTTGAGCCTGGACCGCCGCGACGACAACTGGCGCGCGGCGGAGCAGGCGCTGGATGCGGTGACCCGGAAATTCGGCACGAAATCAGTACTGCCGGCCCGGCTGCTGGATCCGGGCGGCGGTTCCGGCTGATTCGGCCCCCTGTAGAGCCATCAGTCTCTTTCCGAAGAGGGCGCAACAAACTATCCTTATTTATACGTAGGTTTAGAACGACTCGAGCGAGCGTTCGGACTCTTTCGTGACCAGCTGAACACCTGTGAACGGGACGGCGGAAACTTCTCTTCGACCAACGACGGCGAATGGGAACCACTCCGGAATCCCGGACGTTATGGATTTAGGACACTGGCCACGTCAAGTCTGGACGTTGGCCGACTTAAGGAGGTCGTGATGCCGCTCTCGGAGCACGAACAGAAGTTGCTGGAGCAACTTGAGAAGCAGCTGCATGAGGACGATCCCAAGTTCGCCAGCTCGATGGGCTCTGACGCGGGACGCTCATGGTCCACCCGCCATCTGGTCATCGGCGTTCTGGCCACGTTGGCCGGCATCGTCCTGTTGCTATTCGGCGTGACGGTTCAAATCATTCCCGTCGGCGTCCTTGGCTTCGTCGTTATGGGCGCCGGCGTTTACTACGCCACGATGCGGGGTGCTTCCGCCGGTAAGGGCAAAGCCGACGCTCCTGGCCGGAAGCCCGGGAAGCCCAGGAGCTCGTTTATGAGCAGCCTCGAGGAACGCTGGGACGAAAGGCACCGCGGGGAGTCCTGACGCCCCCTTTTTCCTCCTCCATTCCCCACCACGGGGCGCCCGGGAGGACCGCAAAGTCCCGCAAAGACCCGCTTCGGCGGGTCTTTTGCCGTTAAACGACCGGAGAATTCGCCGATTCTCCGGCATTTTCGCCGGCGCCAGGCGGGAGCGATGGACAGCAGAGGCGTCGAGGGCGGCCGCGCGTCACGTTCCTGAACCGGGCCTGTGACTGTTAGTTCGGAATGGCGGTTATTCCCAGCCCGGGTTGGCGGTCAGCTGATTCCGATGACGAGGGTTGAGCATGCGGCTTCAAGGACGTCGTTGGTGATGGTGCTGAGTTCATTGATTTTCATGACCTTCGACCTGGGTGAAGAGCCGGTCGATGAGGCGGAAGTTGCCTCGGGTAATCCGCACGACGGCGCCATCGCCCTGGGCATCGGTGGAGTCTTCAGGGTTCAGGGTCTGGCCGAGCTTGTGCCACCGGCGCTCTAGAACGAAAACGCAGTTCTTCCTGGGCGAGCGGACGATATTCGTGGGCGAAGCCTGCCCCTGGCGGGCTGTGGAAGAGGAATGCGCCGGGGTCATCAGCCTCTACGCCCGCGGGCGGAGATCTCCAGATCCGGGCCGGACGCCGGGACCGGCCCTTGAGTATCCTCTATACCCTCGCCGGTGGGCATCCCCGGACCCGGGCACCCCGGGCTGCCGGGCTTTTGCCGGCAGTCTTCCACAAAAAATGTGGAAAGGTTTCCCGGCCACCCATCCGTGATGCGGACCACAACGAACCTTCAGTGTCACCATCGTGGGCCAGTCTGTAGGCAGCAGCTTGGGGGCTGGCTCTTCCGTCTGGGGACCCGGCGGGAGTACCGTCCGGAATGTCATGGTCTCAAAAACGCACTCATGACAGGAGCACACCAATGTTCGACCAGAAATTCGTTACCGATGCACTGAGCCGCAGCGCCGAAGACCCGATGGATCGGCGCATTCTGTTCCGGGCCGCCGGGATCGCAGGGATTGGCGGCGCCGCGGCCCTGATCGCGAGCTCACCGGCGTATGCGTCCCGGGAGGAAGAGAACTCCGGCAAGGGGCCCAGCGACGGGGCCATCCTGAACTTCGCCCTCAACCTGGAATACCTTGAGGCGGAGTTCTACCTCCGTGCCGTCACAGGCCGCGGACTGGACGACGACCTCACCGACGGCAAGGGACGCAAGGGCGGGGTCACCGGCGGAGCCAAGGTACCGTTCAAATCCGGCAGCCTGATCGAAAAATACGCCAAGGAAATAGCCGCCGACGAGAAATCGCACGTAAAGTTCCTTCGTACCGCTTTGGGAAAAGCCGCTGTTTCCCGGCCCCAAATCGATCTGGAGGCCAGCTTCACCGCCGCGGCAAAGGCCGCGGGCCTGATCAAGGCAGGCCAGAAATTCAACCCCTTCGCCGATGAAACCAGTTTCCTGCTGGGTGCCTTCATCTTCGAAGACGTCGGCGTCACCGCTTACAAGGGAGCAGCCCCGCTGATCGATAACAAAACTTACCTCGAAGCCGCCGCCGGCATCCTCGCTGTCGAGGCCTACCACGCCGGCATCATCAGAACGACCCTCTACGCTCGCGATCTGCAGATGCCCGCCCAGGCCATCTCCGATGCCCGGGACAGTCTCGACGGATCCACGGACCTCGACCAGGGAATCGGCACCAAAGACACCGCCAACCTCGTCCCCACGGACGGCAACGGCATCGCCTTCAGCCGCAGCGCAGGACAAGTCCTGAACATCGCCTACCTGACCCCCAAGGCAGTACGCGAAGGCGGGTTCTTCCCCAAGGGTGTCAACGGCGACATCAACACCAGCGCCGCGAGCTCCTGACCCACCGCACACCCACAAAAGAAGCCCCGGAACCAAGGCAGGCAGGCGCCCAAGGGTGCCTGCCTGCCCCGGCCGGGGAAGAACGGCCCGCGCGTCGGCGGGCACCTCACCAGGCTGATCCGCGACCCGCTAGGCACACGGTGCCCGGCTGATTCGGACATTGCCGGAAGGGTCCGAAGTAGCGGTCCCTGCGGCAAAGCCTACTCTCGCCCTGTGCAAGCAGGCGGACAAGAAAAGCAGCCCTTGCCTGCATGGCCGCCTTCGGCAGCACTGACTTCCGGGCCGACGTGCCCAACGTGACCGTTCCGGCCCTCGTGCTCCACGGCGACGGCGACGCCACCGTGCCCTTAGAAGGATCCGGCCAGCGCACCCACGCAACGCCGCCCGGCAGCGAACTGCACGTCATCGCCGGAGCGCCCCACGGATGCAACGTCAGCCACCCCGACGAATCGAACCAAACACTGATCCAGTTTTCGTGCCAGATAGATTCCACAACAGCGGAACAAGGCAGCCGGTGATCGTCCTCGCCCCGCTCGCGTTGAAGGAAGACTGAACGCCGTACGGGCCGGGCTGAGACAGCCACGGCGTGAACTTCCGCCCATCACGGACGGGCCCCGGGAGAGGGGCGGGCGCCGGTCCACTGCGCCGTCATTTTGCGTGCTGTCTGAACAGTGGACCCTCCGGCTCTTGGGTTGTTCGTAGAGAACCACCGCCAGGTAGGCCTCCGGCGCTCATCGGCAGGCGGTCCCAGAAAAAGACATTCTCATTCTTCCCCGGCGGCGGCGTTCCAAACACCACGACCAACTCAGGTCTGGGTATCGGTCCAGGAACCCACACCGGTCTGAATCTGGACGCCGACGTCAACCTGGAGGCAGCAAATGCGGACGATCACCAACGCCCCCACCACTGAGGGGACTACCAGACCAGCACCCCCGCTCGAGCCAGCTAAACCGCCAATCGAACGGTGAATGGACCGCCATTCTCAGCTAACAACCACCGGGCCGGCCCCGGAGTGCCCAAAAAATCCCTCCACAACGCACCACCGGCCCATCCGCCGTGCCATTGCAGGGAACTTCGGGGCACGCGCTCCCACAAATTGGCGCATAAATCTTCGGCGTGTCGTTGACTGTGGAGGGATGTGGAGTAATGTGGAGGACGTAAGAGGGTAGTGGCAGCACGGGGGACGTTGGGCTTCCCACGAACAGACAGGCGGTGGGCCGTGTTTCTCGGCACACATTCGCCGCGTCTGGACGAAAAGGGTCGAATCATCCTTCCCGCGAAGTTCCGTGAGGAGCTTGCCAGCGGACTGGTTCTCACAAGGGGCCAGGAACGCTGCATCTACGTCTTCAGCGAGGCGGAGTTCGGCCGGGTTCACGAGCAGATGCGGGAGACTCCAATCTCCAACAAGCAGGCGCGTGACTACATCCGGGTCTTCCTCTCTGGAGCCTCCGACGAGGTGCCTGACAAGCAGGGGCGCGTGACGATTCCGCAGGCGCTCCGGGAATACGCAGGACTCGGCAGGGAACTGGCCGTCATCGGCGCCGGAACCCGCGCGGAGATCTGGGACGCCCAGGCCTGGAACGAGTACCTCGCTGAAAAGGAAACGGCCTTCTCGGAGACCGACGACGCCATACCGGGGATTTTCTGAATCCCCACCGGATCCACCAGTACATGAACGTTTCTTGACCGAGATCTCCAGCCGCCCATCCGGTTGTTTTCCTGGCTCACTTCCCCGGAGCCAGGCGGACGCAGGGTAGGCGCGGATGGGGATCTGGATCAAGAAGCGGCCCGCAGCACCAGCGCAGCCACCACCAGCCCGGACAACGAAAGGACGCAGGCATGACTGACCCTGACCAGGCGAAGCCCACGTCCGAACGGCATGTACCGGTCCTCAAGGACCGGTGCATCAATTTGTTGGCTCCGGGTTTCGAGGCTGCGCGCGGTCGCGGCGAAACCCCGGTGGCCATTGACGCCACCCTGGGGATGGGCGGACACGCCGAGGCTATGCTCCAGCGTTTCCCGGACCTGCACCTGATTGGCATCGACCGCGACGAGGAAGCCCTGGCCCTGGCCGGGGAGCGGCTCACGCCGTTCGCCAACCGGATCGACCTCGTCCACGCCGTTTACGACGAAATTCCGGAGATCCTCGGTGACCTCGGATTCACGGAGGTTCACGGCGTCCTGATGGACCTCGGTGTCTCCTCCCTGCAGCTCGACGAGCGGGAGCGTGGCTTCGCCTACTCCTTCGACGCTCCCCTGGACATGCGGATGGACACGGGCCGGGGCCAGACCGCCGCCGACGTCGTCAACAACTACAGCGAAGAGGATCTGGTCCGGATCATCCGGAAATGGGGCGAAGAGAAGTTCGCCGGCCGCATCGCCAACCGGATCGTCACCTCACGCGCCGTGAAGCCTTTCACCACGACCGGGGAGCTCGTCGAGCAGATCCGCGACGTTGTCCCGTCCGGCGCCGCGAAGTCCGGCGGACACCCCGCCAAGCGCACCTTCCAGGCCCTCCGGATCGAGGTTAACGAGGAGCTCGACGTTCTGGAACGCGCCATCCCCGCCGCCATCAACGCGACCGCCCTCGGCGGCCGCGTTGTCGTAATGTCCTACCACTCGCTGGAAGACAAGATCGTCAAGGGATTCTTCCAGGCCGGCTCAAAATCCTCCGCCCCGCTCGGTTTCCCGGTGGAGCTCGAGGAGCATAAGGCCGAACTGAAGTCGCTGACGAAGGGCACCGAGGTGCCCACCGCCGCCGAAATCGTCGAAAATCCACGCGCCGCGTCCGCCCGGCTCCGCGCCGTGGAACGCATCAAAGCCAGGAGGTCCGCATGAGCACCGCTGCTGTCAACAGATTCCCCGTTGCCACAGGCGCGACCGCCCGTGCCCTGCCTGACGTCAATCCGGGTACGAGCCCGGCCCGGAAATCGCGTACACCGCTCTCGGTGGTCCGCTCGGCCCCGCGCAAGCGCCGGGCACCGTTCGTGGTGCTTTGCTTCGGACTTCTCGCCGTGGCCCTCATGGCGGTGCTGGTCCTCAACATCTCGGTCTCCACCGCGCAATACCAGCTGGTCCAGCTCAGGAGCGAGCAGTCGACCCTGACGAAGCAGAACCAGGACCTGACCCAGCAGGTGCAGAACTTCGATGCCCCGCAGAACCTGGCCGCCAAGGCCACGGAGCTTGGCATGGTGTCCTCCACCGTAAAGGGCCAGATCGATCTCTCCACCCTGGCTGTCACGGGCAAGGCCAAGCCTGCGGTGAAGGGCGATGCCCCCGGTGCCGTCATAGCAGCCCCGGCAGTTGCCGGCCAGCTCAGCGTCGTCCCGCCGGCCACCATGAATGAACCGCTCGCGAACCGCAAGCCGGCCGAAAGCGCGCCCGCGGCCCCTGCGGCAGAAGCGGTCCCGGCTCCGCCGGCCGCAGCTGTGGAACTGCACGGCGGATCCGTTCCGGCTCCCGCGCAAAAGGTTCCGGGACAGTAGCCCGGGACGGACCCCCAGACGGACCACCAGCCAGGCAAGCAGCAAGGAACATCGTGGCGCAGAACACCGGCAAGGCACGCAAGGCGAAAGCGCCAAGCGCGACTAAGCGGCTGCGGCTGGGCCTCGGCCTTATGCTGACGCTCCTGCTCGTTGTCGGCGGAAAGCTGTTCCTGGTGCAGGGACTCGACGTCGGCGGGATGGCCGAAGCCGCCCTCAACAACCGCCTCACCCCGGTCGAGCTGCCGGCCGAACGCGGCAGCATCCTTGACGCCAACGGCACTGTCCTGGCCAGCAGTGTGATCCGCTACAACATCGTTGTGGACCAGACCGTCAATACCAAGACCGAGACGTTCCGCCGGCTCGAGGCCGTGGACGGCAAGGACACCCTGGTCAAGGTCTCCCGGGACCAGGGAATCGCCGAACTCGCCACCCTGCTCGGTATGGAGAAGGACACTGTCAAGGACGCCCTCACAGGGGACCAGCGCTACTACATCGTGGCCAAGGACCTGAAGCCGGATGTGGAAGACCGCATCTCCAAACTGCAGATCCCCGGCATCGTCACCGAAGGCACCAGCAAGCGGGTGTACCCCAACGGTTCCGTCGCCGGCGGAATCGTCGGGTTCCTGAAGGACGGCGAGAGCGGCCAGGCCGGCCTCGAACAGACCCAGGATGAGGTCCTCAAGGGCTCCCGCGGAAAGCGGCTCTTCGAAATCGGTGCCGACGGGCTGCGCATCCCGGTCGGCGTGGATCAGCTGACCCCGGCCGTGAACGGCAAGGACATCAGGCTGACACTGAACTCGGACCTCCAGTACTTCGCCCAGCAGGCGATCCAGAGCCTGCGGGACAAACTCAGCGCCGAGTGGGGCGTCGTCATCGTCCAGGACATCAAGACCGGCGACATCATCACCATGGCGGACACCAACTCCCCGGACCCCAACGACCCGGGCAAGGTCGAGGCAAAGGACCGCGGCGTCCGCGCCGTGACTGCCGCCTACGAGCCCGGCTCGGTGCAAAAGATGATCACGGCCGCCGCGCTGATCGAGGAGGGAAAGTCCAGCCCGCTGGACAAGTTCACCATCCCGCCGTCGTACACCGTGGACGGACAGACGTTCAACGATTCTTTCACCCACGGCACCGAAGACCGCACCCTGGCCGGAATCCTTGGCTGGTCGATGAACACCGGCACGGTGATGGCGGGCCAGCGGCTCAGCAAGGACCAGCGCCATGACTGGCTGGCGAAGTTTGGCATCGGCGAAGCCCCGGAGATTGGCCTCCCCGCTGAGGCCCGGGGCATTCTGACGCCCGCCGACCAGTGGGACGGGCGCCAGGAGTACACCGTGCTGTTCGGGCAGGGCGTCTCGCAGTCCACGCTCCAAACTGTCCGCGCCTTCCAGAGCATCGGAAATAACGGCGTGATGCTCCAGCCGCGGCTGATCGATGGCTACATCAGCCCCGACGGCACCGAGGAGAAGGTCCCGGCCCAGCCGCCGCGGCAGATAGTCTCCAGCGACACCGCCAGGCAGGTCCGCGACATCCTCGAGAGCGCCGTGACAGAGGGCCAGATCAAGGACGCCGGGATCGACGGTTACCGGGTGGGTGCCAAGACGGGAACCTCGGAATCGCCCTGCGATGACGGCAAGTCCGGGTTCTGCGGTTATACGGCCTCCATGATCGGGATGGCGCCGATGGACGATCCGCGGTTTATTGTTGAGGTGGTCCTGCAACGGCCCAAGGGCAGCATCTACGGCATCACCAACGGACCGGTATTCCGGTCCGTGATGAGCCAGGCGCTACGGACCTTCAACGTCCAGCCGTCCACCGGCGAGCCCGTCAGGTTGCCGCAGTACGCCAAATAACACCCGGCGCGGCCAAGCGCCAAAGTACCAGCAAAGAACCTGTACCAAGCATCACCAAACAGCGCCTGCGCGCCGGAACACTCTTCCGTGCGCGGCGCAAGATCCACTGGCACCACCTTACGGAGATCCACTTGTCAGAGCTCAATGCCCCAGGCGCGTCCGCCGCGCCCGGTCCGGACTCCACGTCGGGCTTCCGGCCCACCGCGGTTACCGCGGTGCCGCTGGCAACCATCGGTGAGTCGATCGGCGTCGTCGTGCCAGGGCACTCAGGCTCCGTCCCGGTCACCGGGATCTCGCTGAACTCCCGCGCCGTGCAGCCGGGGGACCTCTATGTCGCACTGCCGGGCGCTACCCGGCACGGGGCGGACTTCGTGGCCCAGGCGGTGGCCGCCGGCGCCGCCGCGGTACTCACGGACGACGCCGGCGCAGGCCAGCTCGCGCTCTCGAACACCATGTCCGTTCCGGTGCTGCTGGCCAAGGAACCCCGCAGCCTGGTCGGAGCGCTGGCCGCCCTGATCTACCGGAGCAGGCCCGCGGACTCGGCCGCACCGTCCCTGTACGGCGTCACCGGCACCAACGGCAAGACCACCACCACCTATTTCATCAACGCCCTCCTGCAGGCCCTGGGCCAGAAGACCGGGCTGATCGGCACCATCGAGATCCTGGCCGGCGGCGAGCCGATCCCCAGCCTGCTGACCACGCCGGAATCCACCGACGTCCATGCTTTGCTCGCGCTCATGCGGGAACGCGGCCTCGATGCGGCGTCCATGGAGGTTTCCTCCCATGCCGTTTCGTTCCACCGCGTGGACGGGGTGGTGTTCGATGTTGCCGGCTTCACCAACCTGACCCAGGACCATCTGGACCTGCACGGGACGATGGATGAGTACTTCCAGACGAAGGCGCAGCTGTTCGCCACAGGGCGGGCCCGTACCGCCGTCGTGACAGTAGACGATGCATGGGGGGTGAAACTTGCGGCCGCCGCCGGCATCCCGGTCACCACCCTGGCCACCGCCGGACTGGCCGCCGCCGCTTCCGCGGCGGCAGACTGGACCGTCAACAACCCGGTCCCGCGCGGGCTCGGCACCGAGTTCACGCTCCGGCACAGCGACGGCACCGAACTGCGGGTCCACACCGGGCTCCCCGGGAGCTTCAATGTCGCCAACGCCGCGCTGGCTACCGTTATGGTGCTGTCCGGCGGACACGACGCCGCCGCGGTGCAGGCAGCCCTGGACCGCCATGACCCTTATACCGTCGCCGTCCCGGGACGCATGCAGCTTGTCTCGACGGCCCCGGCCGCGGTGGTCGACTTCGCCCACAACCCGGATGCCCTGGCGCGCGCGCTCGAGGCCGTCCGGGCCGCGGAGTCCGGCTCCAAGGTCATCGTCGTCTTCGGCGCGACCGGGCAGCGCGACCAGGGCAAACGGCCCGCCATGGGCGCCATCGCCGCCAGGCTCGCGGACACCGTCATCATCAGCGACGACGATCCGCACGATGAGGACGCCGCGGCCATCCGCGCGGGCGTCCTGGCCGGCGCTGTTGCGGCCCGGCAGCGCGAGGGACTGGACTGCACCATCCTTGAGGTCTTCCCGCGCGATGCCGCCATCCGGAAGGCCGTGGAACTCGCACGCCCGGAGGACACCATCCTCGTGGCCGGCCGGGGCCACGAGGTGTGGCAGGAAGTCAAGGGCGTCAACCTCGCCCTGGACGACAGGGTGGAACTCCGTTCCGCCTTGACAGCACGGGGATTCACCGTTCTCGAAGACCAGCGGATAGAGTCCTAAACCGAGATGATTGCACTTACAGCGGCGGAAATCGCCGACATAACCAATGGCCGGCTGGCCGCAGAACCGGGGATCACCCCCGGCTCCGTGGTGACCGACTCCCGTGAAGCCACAGCGGGTTCCCTCTACGTGGCCAAGCCGGGGGAGACGGCCGACGGTCACGACTTCGTGGGCGCCGCCTTTGCCCGTGGCGCCGTGCTGGCGCTTGTGGAGCGTAACGTAGCTGACACGGCCGACGACGCCGGGCGGAACTACCCCGCCGTCGTGGTCCAGGACTCCGTCCTCGCCATGGGCGCCCTCGCCGCCGAAGCCGTCCGCCGGATCCGGGCCCGCCGCGCCGCCGAAGGCGCGCCGCTGACCGTCATCGGGATCACCGGGTCCGCCGGGAAGACCACCACCAAGGACCTGCTGGCCGGGATTCTTGCCGCCGAAGGCGAGACCGTGGCCCCGCAGGGGTCCTACAACGGCGAAGTCGGCGTACCGCTGACCGTCTTCAAGGCCGGCTACGGCACCCGGTACCTCGTGATCGAGATGGGCGCCACCGGCGTCGGCCACATCAGATTCCTCGCGGACATGGTCCGTCCCGACATCGGCGTCGTGCTCGGGGTAGGCACGGCCCACGCCGGCGAATTCGGCGGCGTGGAGAACATCGCCGTCGCCAAAGGCGAGCTCATCGAAGCCCTTCCCGCCGGCGGTACCGCCGTACTCAACCTGGACGATGCCCGCGTCGCAGCCATGGCCGTCCGCACCCGGGCCACTGTGCTGGGCTACTCCGCCGGCCCGGCCCGCACCGGCCAGCCTGCCGGGGTCCGGGCCGAAGGCGTCGAACTGAACGCCGGCGGCAGCCCCGAATTTGACCTCTTCCTGCCTGATGCATCCCTGGCCGGTGACAGCGCCGCGGAGGGGGCGGGCCACTACCACGTCGCGGCCAGGCTGATCGGCGCCCACCACATCGCCAACCTGCTGGCAGCGGCGGCAGCGGCCCACGCCGCCGGCGTCCCCGCCGGCCGGATCGCCGCCTCGCTCAGCGCCCAGACGGCCGCCAGCCGCTGGCGGATGGAACGCACCGAACGCGCCGACGGCGTCACCATCATCAACGACGCCTACAACGCGAACCCGGAATCCATGCGCGCCGCGCTGCGGACCCTGGCCGACCTCGGCCGCGGCCGCCGGACGTGGGCCGTGCTCGGAGCCATGCTCGAGCTCGGCCCGGACTCGATCCGCGAACACATGGCCGTGGGCACCCAGGTGGTGAGGCTGAACATCGCCCGCCTGGTGGTCGTCGGACGCGAGGCACGTTCTTTGTATGTGTCTGCCGTCAACGAAGGATCCTGGGGCAACGAATGCGTCTTCGCCGAGACGGCTGAGGAAGCCTATGAACTGCTGCAGGCCGAGCTCGAGCCCGGTGATCTGGTCCTGTTCAAGTCCTCCAACAGCATCGGGCTGCGCCATCTGGGCGATCGGATAGCATTACCTCCACAAGCCCCCGGGACCCCCGCCGGGAAGCCTGCCGAAAAATCTGCCGAAAAGCCTGCCGGACAACCTGCCGGAACCGCCACTGAAGGGAGTGCGCTGCTGTGATTGCACTGCTGATGGGCGCTGGACTGGCCTTGTTGGTTTCCTTCCTGGGCACCCCGCTGTTTATCCGGCTCCTGGTCCGGAAGAGCTATGGGCAATTCATCCGGGATGACGGCCCCACCTCGCACCACACCAAGCGCGGCACGCCCACCATGGGCGGCACCGTCGTTGTGGTGTCCGTGCTCGCCAGCTACGGAATCACCCACCTCGTTATGTGGATGATGAACCCGTTCTCGCCGGGCCCGTCCGCGTCGGCCTTGCTGCTGCTCTTCCTGATGGTGGGCATGGGGCTCGTCGGCTTCCTGGATGACTTCATCAAGATCTCCAAACAGCGCAGCCTCGGCCTGAACGCCAAGGCGAAGCTCATCCTGCAGGCCGCCGTGGGCATCATCTTCGCGGTCCTGGCCCTGCAGTTCCCTGACGAGAACGGCCTGACGCCTGCGTCACTGCAGATTTCGCTGGTCCGCGACATCCCGTGGCTCAACCTGGCCTTCGGCGGCACCGTGCTGGGCGCCATCCTCTTTGTGCTCTGGTCGAACCTGATTGTCACAGCAGCCACTAACGGCGTGAACCTCACGGACGGCCTGGACGGCCTCGCCGCCGGCGCCTCCATCATGGTGTTCGGTGCCTACACCCTGATGGGCATCTGGCAGAGCAACCAGGCCTGCGGTTCCCCGCGGCAGGCCGGCAGCGGCTGCTACTCCGTCCGCGATCCGCTGGACCTGGCCCTGCTCGCCGCGATCCTCAGCGCCGCACTGGTCGGCTTCCTCTGGTGGAACACCTCGCCGGCGAAGATTTTTATGGGCGACACGGGCTCGCTGGCCATTGGCGGCGCCGTCGCGGGGTTCGCCATCCTGTCCCGCACCGAACTGCTGCTCGCCTTCATCGGCGGCCTCTTCGTCCTGATCACCCTTTCGGTCATCATCCAGGTGGGCTACTTCAAGATCACCAAGGGCAAACGCTTCTTCAAGATGGCTCCGCTCCAGCACCACTTTGAGCTCAAGGGCTGGGCCGAAGTCACCGTCGTCGTCCGGTTCTGGATCCTGTGCGGGCTCTTCGTCGCCGCGGGCCTGGGCATCTTCTACGCCGAATGGGTGGTACTGCTGTGACCGGACCGATTCCCGTGCCGTTGACGGTCTCCCCGCGGCTCAAGGACCTGGTCAGCTGGGATTCGGACTGGGCCGGACTGCGCGTCGTCGTGACAGGCATCGGCGTCTCGGGCTTCGCCGCCGCGGACACCCTGATCGAACTCGGCGCCCGGGTGGTTGTGGTGGACGCCTCGACCGGCCCCAAGGCGCAGGCCCAGGCGGACACCCTCCGGATCGTCGGAGCAGCCGGGGTGCTGCTGGGCGGGGAAGCCGTGGCGACCATCCCCACGATCGACGGCGGGAAACCGGACCTGATTGTCACCTCACCGGGCTGGCGTCCGGACCAGTCCCTGCTCGCCGCCGCGGCGAGGGCCCACATCCCGGTCTGGGGCGACGTCGAACTCGCCTGGCGGGTGCGCGAACGCAAGGGCCGCAAGACCGCCGACTGGCTCACCATCACCGGCACCAACGGCAAGACCACAACGGTGGGGCTGACCGAATCCATGCTGCAGGCCGCCGGGCTCAAGGCCATCGCCGTCGGAAACGTCGGCACGCCCATCCTGGACGCACTCCGCGACCCGGTGGACTATGACGTCTTCGCCGTGGAGCTCTCAAGCTTCCAGCTGCACTGGAGCGATTCCGTCTCGCCGGTCGCCAGCGTGTGCCTCAACGTCGCCGAAGACCACGTTGACTGGCACGGCTCCTACGCGTCCTACCTGGCCGACAAGGCCAAGGTCTACGAAAATACCCAGAAGGCGTGCATCTACAACGCCGAACAGATCGAAACCGAACGCATGGTGGAGGACGCCGACGTCGTCGAAGGCTGCCGGGCCGTAGGCTTCACTACGGTCACTCCGGCGGTGAGTATGCTCGGCGTCGTCGAGGGACTGCTGGTGGACCGCGCCTTCATTGCCGAACGCAAGGACAGCGCCGCCGAACTCGCCGCCATCGCGGATCTGGGCGCCGTGGCCCCGCGCCACATGGTGGCCAACGCGCTGGCCGCGGCAGCCCTGGTCCGGGCGTACGGCCTGGAGCCGTCCGCGGTCCGCAAGGGACTGCTGAACTACCTGCCGGGGGACCACCGCATCCAGCTGGTCGCGCGCCACAACGGTGTGCTCTGGATCAACGACTCCAAAGCCACCAACCCGCATGCCGCCGCCGCTTCGCTGTCCGCGTTCGAGCATGTGGTCTGGATCGCCGGCGGACTCTCCAAAGGCGTCAACTACGGGGCCTTGGTCCAGGCGCACGCCCACCGGCTCAAGGCTGTGGTGCTGATCGGAGCGGACTCCAGCGCACTCCTGTCCGCACTGCAGCGACACGCACCGGATGTCCCCGTGATCGGTGCGGCGAAGGGCGAAACTGAAGACGTGCAGACTGCCGGAACGGCCCGAGCCGAAGCAGGCCCCTCGCCGATTTTCAGCGAGACTGTGATGGCCCAGGCCGTTGCGTCGGCGGCGCAACTGGCCGCCTCCGGGGACACTGTGCTCCTGGCCCCGGCTGCCGCATCCATGGACCAGTTCTCTTCCTACGCTCACCGCGGCGACGCCTTCATCGACGCTGTCCGCGAGCTCGTGAAGGGGCAGGCTTAGACCAGCGAGGAGTAACAATGGTCAGCACGCCCACACGCACGCCGGCGGCCAAACCGGCCGCCGCACGGACACCGGCCGGCACCGCCGACGCCGCAGCGTCCGGAACTTCCGCGCGGGGTACAACGGCGACCGCGCCGGGCACCCTGCGGTCCGCCGGCCTCCAGGCACGTGCCTGGTACCGGGGCTTCTGGTCTGCCCTGGAGGGAACGGGGAAGTCCCGCAACGGGTCGACCTACTACCTGATCCTCGGCTCCACCCTCGCCCTGACCGCCATCGGGATCCTGATGGTGCTCTCGGCCTCCAGCGTCGAAGCCATCGCTGCGGGGGAGTCACCCTACACGGCCGCGCTCAAACAGTGCTTGTTCGGCGCCATCGGTGTCTTCGGCATGTTCCTGCTGTCCCGCGTCAACGTGGTGTGGCTCAAACGCTTCGCCTGGCTGGCCATCATCCTGGCCCTCGTCCTGCTCGTGCTGGTGCTCCTGATCGGGCGCAGCGCGCTGGGTAACCAGAACTGGATCGACGTCGGGCCCTTCACCTTCCAGCCCTCCGAGGCCGCAAAGCTGGCCCTCGCCCTGTGGATGGCCACGGTGCTCGGCACCAAAGCCAAGCTCCTCAGCCAGTCGAAGCACGCCCTGGTCCCCGTTGCCCCGGTCGCCGTGCTGGTGATCGGCCTTATCCTTGCCGGCAACGACCTCGGTACGGCCATGATCGTCATGATGATCACCGCCGCGGCGCTGTTCTTCGCGGGGGTCCGGCTCTACGTCTTCGGCATTGCCGGGATCGCGCTCGGCGCGGCCACTGCGGTCCTCGCCATCACCAGCCCCAACCGCGTGTGCCGCATCCTGTCCTGGACGGGCCAGACCTGCGCCGACGGCTCCGACGTGAACTACCAGTCCACCAACGGCCTCTATGGCCTGGCCTCGGGCGGCTGGTTCGGCGTGGGCCTGGGCCAAAGCCGGCAGAAGTACAGTTGGATTCCGGAAGCCCACAACGACTTCATCTTCGCCATCATCGGCGAGGAACTTGGCCTGGTCGGCACGCTCGTTGTGCTGGTCCTGTTCGGCATCCTCGGCACGGCCATCTACCGCGTCGTCGTAGCCCAGAAGGACCTGTTCCACCGTGTCCTCGCCGGAACCATCATGGTCTGGCTGCTCGGCCAGGCGACTGTCAACATGGCCGTCGTCACCGGCCTTGCCCCCGTGGTCGGGATCCCGCTGCCGTTCATCTCCTACGGCGGATCCGCGCTGCTCATGTCGCTGTGCGCAATCGGCGTAGTCTTGTCATTGGCCCGGGTACAGATGGCACCCAGCCTCCAGCCCAAGCGGATGTTCAGGTTCGGTCCGGCCGGGCTGGCCAAGACCCTCCGAAAGACCTTCGGGAACCAGGCCGCAGCGCCCCGACGTTCCGTGCCCCGTAGCTCAGCACCCCGGAGCTCCGCTCCGAAGCCATCAGCGCCGAAATCCGGTGGCACCACGACCACTGCCTCAAAGACCACCGCCTCAAAGACCACCGCCTCAAAGACCACCGTCCCGAAAAACCCTGCACGAAAGCGTAAATAGGCCAACATGCACACCGAGTCGTCCTTGTCCGTCGTCCTGGCCGGCGGGGGAACAGCCGGGCACATCAGCCCGCTCCTGGCCATCGCCAACGCGATCCGGGAGGCCCGCCCCGGAGTCCGGCTCCTCGCCGTGGGAACCCCGGCCGGCATGGAAACCCGGCTGGTGCCGGCCGCCGGGCTGGACCTTGCGACGATCAGCCGCGTTCCCTTCCCGCGCAAACCCTCGCTGGACCTGCTGCGGCTTCCCGGCCGGCTGGCCGGTGCGGTGAAGCAGGCAGGGGTCATCCTCGACGAGGCAAGGGCCGACGTCCTGGTCGGCGTCGGCGGCTACGTGTGCACCCCGATGTACCTCGCCGCCCGGCGCCGGAAGATCCCGATCGTCATCCACGAGGCCAACACCCGGCCCGGCCTGGCGAACCGGGTGGGCGCGCGGCTGGGCGGAAAAGTCGCCGTGGCCTTCACCGGCACCGGGCTCGCCGGGGCCCGGCTCATCGGCATGCCGATGCGCCCGGAAATCTCCGGTCTCGACCGTTCCCTGGCCCGGGCAGAAGCCCGCTCCTCGCTCGGGCTGGATTCGGAGCAACCTGCCCTGATCGTCACCGGCGGCTCGTCGGGGGCCCAGAGCATCAACCGCACCATCGCAGCCTCCCTCGGCGCCCTCGCCGAGGCCGGCATCCAGACCCTGCACATCACCGGACGCGGAAAAACCGTGCACGGCGCCGACGGCACGCCGCTCGCCGCGCCGGGCTACCGCCAGGTGGAGTACGTGGACGGGATGGAAACGGTCTACGCCGCCGCGGACCTTCTGCTGGCCCGGTCCGGAGCCGCCACCGTCTGCGAGATCGCCGCCGTCGGCGTCCCCGCCGTCTTCGTTCCACTGCCGGTCGGCAACGGCGAGCAGGCGCTCAACGCCGCCGGCCTGGTCCGGGCCGGCGGGGCACTGATCGTGGAGGACGGTGCGTTCACCCCCGGCTGGATCCGCGAACACGTCCTCCCATTGCTGCTGGACCGCGACAGGCTCGCCCGGATGGCGGCCAGCGCCGCGCACCTCGGCATCAGGGACGCGGACCAGCGGATGGCAGAACTCGTCCTTGAAGCGGCAGCGAAGGCAGCATCTTTGAAACAGCACGGCAGGAAGCGGTAAAGCCATGACCCAGCCCCAACACCAGCAGGCCGCCCCGAAGGCCGCCCGCACCCAGGAATCCCTCGGCCGGGTGCACTTCATCGGCATCGGCGGCGTTGGCATGTCCGCCGTCGCCCGCATCATGGTGGCGCGCGGCCTGCCGGTCAGCGGCTCCGACGCCAAGGACCTGCCCGTGATGGCGGACCTCGCCGCGGCCGGTGCCCGGATCGCTGTCGGCTACGACCCCGCCCACCTCGGGGACGCACAGACTGTGGTCGCCGGCTCCGCGATCCGCCCGGACAACCCCGAACTGGAAGCAGCGCGCGCCGCCGGGCTGCCCGTGCTGCACCGCTCCGAGGCACTGGCTGCGGCCATGGCCGACGACACGGCCGTCACCGTGGCCGGCACCCACGGCAAGTCCACCACGACGTCGATGATCACCGTGCTGCTTCAGGGCGCCGGCATGGACCCGTCCTTCGCGATCGGGGCGAACGTGCCGGCCCTCGGGGTCAACGCCGCCAGCGGCAGCTCGCCGGTCTTTGTCGCGGAAGCCGACGAGTCCGACGGCTCCTTCCTGAACTACCGGCCGCAGATCGCCGTGGTGACCAACGTCGAACCGGACCACCTCGACTACTACGGCACCGCCGAAGCCGTCTACGCGTCCTTTGACCGCTTCGCCGCCCTGCTTCCGGCAGACGGCGTGCTCGTCGCCTGCGGAGACGACGACGGCGCCCGCGCCCTGGCGATGCGCACCCTCGAGCGGGGCAACACCCGGGTGGTCCTCTACGGCACCGCCGGGGACACACAGCTCACCCTGCACGACGGCGGCCCGGGCGATGTCTCGATCACCACCCCCGCCGGTCGCTTCGCCCTCGACCTCCACGTTCCCGGGCGGCACAACGCGCTCAACGCCGCGGCCGCGTTCGCCGTCGCCCTCGAGCTCGGCGTCGACCCCGAAACCGCGGCGGGAGCCCTGGCGCACTTCTCCGGTGCCTCGCGCCGCTTCGAATTCAAGGGCGAGGGCCGCGGCGTCCGCGTCTATGACGACTACGCCCACCACCCCACCGAGGTGCGGGCAGCACTGTCCGCCGCGCGGTCCGTCGCCGGCGGCCACAAGGTGCATGTACTCTTCCAGCCCCACCTGTTCTCCCGGACCCGCGAATTCGCCAGTGAGTTCGCGGAGGCGCTCAACGCTGCCGACACGGCCCTGGTCCTGGCCATCTATGCCGCCCGCGAGGACCCGATTCCGGGTGTCAGCAGCCAGCTCATCGCCGATCACCTGGGCGCCGGCGGCCGGCTCGTCGGACCGGGCCAGGAAGCCGTCCTGGCCATCCTGGCCGCCGCGGCCCCCGGTGACATCGTCCTGACCGTCGGCGCGGGCGACGTCACGGCCTACGGCCCGCTGGTGGTCGAGGCCCTCAAGAATGGCATGCCGGTTGACGGCCCGCGGGCTGACGGGATCCACGGTGCCTAGTACACGCCGCCCCGGCTACAGGGCCGGTACCCGGGTGAGCGATTCCGGCTCCCGGCAGAACGGCGCGCATCCCGACGTCATTTCGGCGTCCAAGGCCGGGCCGGAGACGGGCAGCGGCCCGGCCGCTAACCGCACGGCCGGACCGGATAAGACGCCGGACAATGTGCTGTCCTTTCCCGAGCCCAAGGCCAGGCGGCGCAAGCGGAGACTCCTGGGCGCAAGCGGGGTGATTGCACTGCTGGTCGCGGGAATCGTGGCGGCGGCCGTCTACTCGCCGGTGCTGGCGCTGCGGACCGTCACCGTGGAGGGCACGAAGATGCTGAGCGCCGACCAGATCCAGGCAGCCCTCGCCCCGCTCCAGGGCAAGCCCCTGCCGCAGATCGGAGACGAGGACGTCACGGCCCTCCTGCGGCAGCTTGTCCAGGTCAAGGAAGTCAGCACCCAGGCCCGCCCGCCCTCCACCCTGCAGGTCCACATCACCGAACGCGTTCCCGTGGCCCTCGTCAAGCAGGGCGCGGGCTTCCAGCTGGTCGACGTCGACGGGGTCCAGCTGGGGACCACCACGGACTCCGGCTCCGTCAAGCTGCCGGTCATCGACGGCGGCGGGGGCACCCTGCCCCAGGATTTGTTCCATGCCATCACCGCGGTCCTGGGCGCACTCCCGGCCGATGTGCTCGCCAGGCTCTCCGACGCCTCGGCGAAGTCGGTGGACGCCGTCGAACTCAAACTCGTTGACGGCCAGACGATCGTCTGGGGAAACGCGGGGGAGAAGGAGCTCAAGGCGAAGGTTCTTGCCGCCCTCCTCAAGGCCCCGGCGGACCCGAAAAACCCGGTCCGTGTCTACGACGTCAGCGTGCCGCGGCACCCGGTCACCCGATAGCCGCCGATCACTTACCACCCGAACCATCCGGGGGAACGGCCGGGCGCCGACAGTGCACCGGACCGAAGTCCGCCGGCAGCACCACCAGAGCACAAAACGAAGCTATTTGACCGGTATTACCGCGACACGCGGAGCCGGTAATTGAATGTCCTCCGGATAGCAAATAGCGTCACAGGCATGAGTTACTTGACATAACTATAACCTTCAACTCGAAGGTTAAGGTTCAAAGCTTCAAGCCCGACTCCATCAGTTTTCGCAATAGAACACGAACAAGGGACACGTAACGTGGCAGCTCCGCAGAATTACTTGGCCGTCATCAAGGTCGTCGGCATCGGCGGCGGTGGCGTGAACGCAGTCAACCGCATGATCGAGGTAGGTCTTCGCGGCGTCGAATTCATCGCGGTCAACACCGATGCCCAGGCATTGTTGATGAGCGATGCAGACGTCAAGCTCGACATCGGGCGCGAGCTGACACGCGGGCTGGGAGCCGGTGCAAACCCGGAGGTCGGCAAGCAGGCGGCGGAGGACCACGCCGAGGAAATCGAAGAGGTCATCCGCGGCGCCGACATGGTCTTCGTCACCGCCGGCGAAGGCGGCGGTACCGGTACCGGCGGCGCTCCCGTCGTGGCCCGTATCGCCCGTTCGCTCGGTGCGCTGACCATCGGCGTCGTCACCCGCCCCTTCACCTTCGAAGGCCGCCGCCGCGCCGGCTCCGCCGAGGCGGGCATCGACGCCCTCCGCGACGAAGTCGACACCCTGATCGTCATCCCGAATGACCGTCTGCTCTCCATCAGCGACCGCAACGTGTCCGTCCTTGACGCGTTCCGTTCCGCCGACCAGGTCCTGCTGTCCGGTGTCCAGGGCATCACCGACCTGATCACCACGCCGGGCCTGATCAACCTCGACTTTGCCGACGTCAAGTCGGTCATGCAGGGCGCCGGTTCGGCGCTTATGGGTATCGGCTCGGCACGCGGCGAAGACCGTGCCGTCAAGGCTGCGGAGCTGGCCATCGCCTCGCCGCTGCTCGAGGCATCGATCGACGGCGCCCACGGCGTCCTGCTGTCCATCCAGGGCGGCTCCGACCTCGGGCTCTTCGAAATCAACGAGGCAGCCCGCCTGGTCCAGGAAGTCGCCCACCCGGAGGCCAACATCATCTTCGGTGCCGTCATCGACGACGCCCTCGGTGACGAAGCCCGCGTCACGGTCATCGCCGCCGGCTTCGACGACGTCAAGGCCACCTCGCCGTCCATGGACCAGTCCCTGCCGCAGACGGCGCCGCAGCGTCCGGCCGCCCCGGCCGCGGCTCCGGCCCAGGCCCCCGCCTCGCATGTCCAGCCGCTGCACGCCACGGTTGGTGCCTCAGGCTACGGCGGCTGGGGCCAGCAGCGCCCGTCCTCCGTCCCCGCAGACTCCGGCTTCGACGTCGACCTGCCCTCGGTCGTGGAGCCGGACCTGTCCGGCCGCCACTCGGACGACCTGGATGTCCCTGACTTCCTGAAGTAGATCCCGAAGCACCATGGCACTGCCGGATGGCAGTGCCATGGTGCTTTCTCGTAGGATCGAAGGTCCGTAAACAAGTTTGGCGGTGTTCCGAGTGTTCTCATGGCGGGCTGAAGTCCGGCCCGGCGTCTGGGTGGCTTTCACCGACGCCGCTGCCGGCAACCTGGCGTTCCACGTCGGCGACGATCCGTCGGAGGTCCAACGGCGGCGGGTGGAGCTCGAACAGGCCGCAGGCCTTGGCGCCAGGGGCTTCCAGTACATGAACCAGGTCCACGGCAACGTCGTCGCCCTGATCGGCGGCGGGACCGTTGCCGCGGGGACAGCCGCCCCGACGGCGGACGCCCTGGTATCGTGCGGCGAACCCCTCGCCGTTATGGTGGCCGACTGTGTCCCGATCGTCCTCGTGGGGACCGTGGGTGACGCGGCTGCCGGGGGAGCCCCCGTGCTCGGCGTCGTGCATGCCGGCCGTCCCGGCGTCGCCTCCGGCGTTGTGCCGGCGGCCGTGGCGCGCATGCGGGAGCTCGGCGCCGCGGCGGTCAGTGCCTGGATCGGCCCGTCCATCTGCGGCAGCTGCTACGAGGTCCCAGAGTGGATGCGCGCCGAGGTGGCCTCCCTCGTCCCCGGGACCTGGGCTACGACGTCCCGGGGCACACCGGGACTCGATTTGCCGGCCGGGGTCCGCAGCCAGTTGGCCGTGGAGGATGTCACGGTCGAATACACCGGCCGCTGCACGCTGGAAGACGACAGCCTGTACTCCTACCGCCGCAACAACCACACGGGACGGTTCGCCGGCCTCGTATGGACCCACGACGGGACGGACACCAATGGATGAGCACGGGCCTGTCAACAGACAGGCCGAGAAGGGCCGGACAGATCCCCGGCTTGCCGAGATCCGGGAGCGCCTGGCCGCCGTCAGGCTTCGCATCGACGGCGCCGTGGCGGCTGCCGGCCGTCAGCAGAACCCCCCGCAGCTGATTGTCGTCACCAAATTCCACCCCGCCGACGACGTCCGGCGGCTCGCGTCGCTCGGCATCACCGACATCGGGGAGAACAGGGACCAGGAAGCCTCCGGCAAGGCCGCCGGGCTTCACGACCTTGACGTGCGCTGGCACTTCATCGGCCAGTTGCAAAGCAACAAGGCCAAGTCCGTCGTGACGTACGCCCATGCTGTGCACTCGGTGGACCGGCTCCAGCTCGCCGGTGCCCTGGCTAAAGCCATGGCGGCCGAACGGGAACGTACCGGACGTACTCCGCTGGAGTGCTTCATCCAGGTCAGCCTCGACGACGACGCCGACGGTCACCGCGGCGGCGCGCTGCCCGTCGATGTCCCTGCACTGGCCGAGCGGCTCGCCGGCTCCGGGGATCTCCGGCTGGCGGGCATCATGGCAGTGGCCCCGCTCGGCGCTGATCCCGGCGCGGCCTTCGGGAAGCTCGCGGGGATCTCCGCCCGGCTGGCGGCTGACCATCCGCAGGCCACCGGCATTTCCGCGGGCATGAGCCAGGACCTGGAAGCCGCCATCCGTTTCGGGGCGACACACCTTCGCATTGGCTCCGATATTCTCGGTCCGCGCCCGGCGTTGGGGTAGGTTCAACGTATTGGAAGGTAATGGCGGGGATTCCAAGGCTGTCAAGTCACGAGTGGCCCGCTTACGGACACGATTAGGAGTCGACCATGGCCGGCGCTCTGCGCAAGACAATGATCTATCTTGGGCTCGCCGATGGCGACGAACACTACGAGTCCGAGCACCGCACATCGCATAAGGATGAGGACGAATCCATGGAGCACGACCGCGAGGAACGCCGTGCACCGGCGCCTGTCCGCGAGGCCCCCAGGGAAGAGCCCTACGCCGCTGAAGAGGAATATCGCGCACCTGTGACACCCATCAAGCGAGCGGCATCGAGCCGCGAAGAGCACACCGGACTCCGGCAGATCACCACGATCCACCCTCGGTCCTACAACGATGCCAAGCTCATCGGTGAAAGCTTCCGTGACGGCATCCCCGTCATCATGAACGTCACCGATATGGGCGAGGCCGACGCAAAGCGGCTCGTTGACTTCTCCGCGGGGCTGGTTTTCGGCCTGCGGGGCAGCATCGAACGCGTCACGAACAAGGTGTTCCTTTTGTCGCCGTCGTACGTAGAAGTCATCGGCGATGACAAGAAGATCAGCGAGACTCAGGCGACCTTCTTCAACCAGAGCTAGACCAGGATTCTTCTGAAGGATGCCAGGCAGGGACACCTGTCTGGCATCCTTGCTGAATTATCCGTGCTGAAATAGAGGCGTAACTATCGTCAGGACACTGCGGTATCCGGAATGAACATGGAGATATGAGATAACTCATGGGAATTGTTTTCGGACTTCTCTATATCGCGCTGCTGCTCTTTCTTGTTGCCCTCATCATCAGGCTGGTCTTTGACTGGGTCCAGATGTTTGCGCGGAGCTGGCGGCCGCGGGGAGCTGCGCTTGTCACCGCGCATGCTGTGTATTCCGTCACGGACAAGCCGCTCAAACTGCTCCGGCGGCTCATCCCGCCGCTGAGACTGGGCGGGATTTCGCTGGACCTGGGCTTCCTGCTGCTTTTCGTGGCCGTTGCCGTGGCCATGGGAGTCGCCAAATCCCTGACCATCGCGAACTCAATCGCGGCCTAGCCGGGCGGCGGACATGGTCCGCGGCCCCACCAGATTGAAACTCCGGTTTGACACTGCGGTGTTGAATTAGAGGAACCAGACCATATTTAGGTACCGTAGTTTTGACGGCCGGAAGGCCTACTGACTAACTAGACCAACGAGGTGACCAGATGGCTTTGACGCCAGAAGACGTTGTCAACAAGCGCTTTCAGCCGACCAAGTTCCGCGAAGGCTACGACCAGGACGAAGTTGATGACTTCCTGGACGAGATCGTCGTCGAACTGCGACGCCTGAACCAGGAGAACGACGAGCTGCGCAAGAAGCTCGCTGAATCCGGCGCCGGCACGCCTGCCAGCTCCACCGCCGCGGCTCCTGTCGTGGAAAAGGTTCCGGCACCCGTCAAGGCTGAGAAGGAAGACCGCGCCAAGGCAGAAGCTGAGGCCAAGGCTGCTGAAGCTGCCAAGAAGAAGGAAGCCGAGCAGGCTCCCGTCGCGGCAGCCGCCCCGGCCCGCACCTCCGGTGCCTCCCCGGCCGCCGAGTCGGCTGCGGGATCCGCTGCGGGCCTGCTGGCCATGGCACAGCAGATGCACGACAAGCACGTCGCCGACGGCGAGCAGCAGCGGGACAAGATCATCGCCGAAGCTCAGATCGAAGCCAGCAGCCTCGTCAACGACGCCCAGGAAAAGTCCCGTAAGATCCTCGGTGCCCTCGAGCAGCAGCGATCCGTCCTGGAGCGCAAGGTTGAGCAGCTGCGAGGCTTCGAGCGCGACTACCGCTCACGCCTGAAGGCCTACATCGAAGGCCAGCTGCGTGACCTCGATGCCCGCGGTTCTGTTGCCGCTCCCGAGGTTGGCGAAGCCAGCTAGGGCAAAAAGCCAAGTATTCTAAAAGCCGGTGGTTGAGGATTCCTCGGCCGCCGGCTTTTGCCATTAACAGCCACATCCCGTGGCCGGCGTGGCACAGCAGCAAGCTCCCAGTCCCCGCACTGGCTCCCGAACGAAAGCCCTATGACTGACGCACCATCACCTGACGCCACGCACTCCGCTGACGCGGCGCACCCTGTTGACGCCATGCACCCTGTTGACGCGGCGCACCCTGTTGACGCGGCGCACCCTGCCGGATCCGGGCCCGCTGCGCGGGCCAAACCGCGGCGGGTGGTGCTGCTCTCCGTCTTCACGGGCCTGGCCGTGTTCGCCTACGTCCTGGACCAGTTGACCAAACTGTGGGTGACCGGCTCCATGACCGAGGGCGAGCGGATCCCTGTGCTGCCCCCGCTGCTGCACTGGTACTACATCCGCAACTCGGGGGCCGCGTTCTCCATCGGTGAGAACATCACCTGGGTGTTCACCATCATCATGGCGGCCGTGTCCGTTGCGATCCTGCTGCAGCTGCGCAAGCTGGGTTCGCTCTGGTGGGCGCTGGCGCTCGGGCTGCTGCTGGGCGGCGCCCTCGGCAACCTCACCGACCGGCTCTTCCGAGAGCCGTCGTTCGCGATGGGCCATGTGGTGGACTTCATCCAGTTGCCCAACTTCGCGATCTTCAACATCGCGGACTCGGCCGTGGTGTCATCCGTCGTGATTATCTGCCTGCTGACGCTCCGCGGGATCGCCCTCGACGGCTCGCACTCTACGAAGGACACGGCGAAACATGACGCCTGAAAACACCCTGCCCAAAAAGACGCCGTCTGATGTGACGATGCCCGAAGGCCTGATGCCCGAAGACGTGATGCCCGAAGACGTCGACGCCGACGACGATCCGGCGGCAGTTCCGGCGTCGACGTTCCGCTTTGTCGTTCCGGACGGGCTCGCCCGGACCCGGGTTGACGCAGGCCTGGCGCATCTGATGGACATTTCCCGTTCCCAGTCCGCCGCGCTTATTGCCGAAGGCAATGTCACCAGCAAGGGCAAAGCGGTCGGTAAGTCGCTCAAACTGACCCCCGGCGTCGTGCTAGACGTCGTCGTTCCGGAACGCCGGGACCCCCTGGAAATCGTGGAGGAAGTTGTGGAAGGCCTGAAGATCCTGCTGGACGATGACGAGTTTGTCGTCATCGACAAACCGGTCGGCGTGGCCGCCCACCCCTCTCCCGGCTGGGTCGGTCCCACGGTCGTCGGCGGGCTGGCGGGACTCGGCTACCGGATCTCCACCTCCGGCGCGCCGGAGCGCACCGGGATCGTGCACCGGCTCGACGTCGGGACGTCGGGCGTGATGGTGGTCGCCAAGACCGAGGACGCGTACACGGCGCTCAAGCGAGCCTTCAAGGAACGCGCGGTGGACAAGGTCTACCACGCCGTCGTCCAGGGCCTTCCGGACCCGCTGGCCGGCACCATCGACGCGCCCATCGGCCGCCACCCGGGCCACGACTGGCGATTCGCCGTGATCGAAGACGGCCGGGACTCGATCACGCACTATGAGGTCCTCGAGGCGTTCGGCAAGGCTTCACTCGTGGAGGTGCATCTGGAAACGGGGCGCACGCACCAGATCCGCGTGCACTTCTCCGCGCTGCGCCACCCCTGCGCCGGCGACCTGACCTACGGCGCGGACCCGCGGCTCGCGGCCACCCTGGGTCTGACACGGCAGTGGCTGCACGCCCGCCAGCTGTCCTTCGACCATCCACGGACGGGGGAGAGGGTCACCGCCACGAGCGAGTATCCGGAGGACCTTCGCTACGCGCTGGAAGTCCTCGAGTCCGGACAGGCCTGATTGCGGTCCCTGATTTTCGGTTCCTGAGTGCCGGTCTTCCGGTGCGGGGTTTCCGGTGCCGGGGTTCCGGGCGGCCGCAGGGCCGCGCCCGAAGGTGGCCCGGCGGCACTAGAATGATTCGGTGACTTCCAGCAACAACTCTTTCGTGCATCTCCACAACCACACCGAATACTCCATGTTGGACGGTGCGGCGAGACTGGGGGACCTGTTCGACCACACCAAAGAGCTGGGCATGTCCTCGCTGGCCACGACGGACCACGGCTTCGTCTTCGGCGCCTATGACTTCTGGAACAAGGCCCGCAACGCCGGCGTCAAGCCGATCATTGGGGTCGAGGCCTACCTGACGCCCGGCACCGCCCGGGCGGACAAGACCCGTGTGCGCTGGGGTGACGGCGGCCGCAATGACGTCTCCGGTGCCGGTTCCTACACCCACATGACCATGTGGGCGGAGAACACCCAGGGTATGCACAACCTGTTCCGGATGTCCTCGCTCGCCTCGCTGGAGGGCTACCTCTACAAGCCGCGCATGGACCGGGACCTGCTGCAGACCTACGGCAAGGGCCTGATCGCCACCACCGGCTGCCCGTCCGGCGAAGTGCAGACGAAACTCCGCCTCGGCCTGTACCAGGAAGCCAAGCTGGCGGCGTCGGACTTCCGCGATATCTTCGGCGCCGAAAACTTCTTCTGCGAACTGATGGACCACGGGCTCGACATCGAGCGGGCCATCCAGGGCGATCTGATCAAGCTCGCCAAGGAACTTGGACTGCCGATGGTGGCCACCAACGACCTCCACTACACCCACGCCGAGGACGCCGCCAGCCACGCGGCCCTGCTCTGCGTCCAGTCCGGCTCCAGCCTGGCCGACCCCAAGCGCTTCAAGTTCGACGCCGACGAGTTCTACCTGAAGTCGCCCGCCGAGATGCGCGCCATCTTCAGAGACCACCCCGACGCCTGCGACAACACCCTGCTGATCGCCGAGCGCTGCGACGTCCAATTCAACGAGAACGCCAGCTACATGCCGCGCTTCCCGGTGCCCGAGGGCGAGGACGAGCAGTCCTGGTTCGTGAAGGAAGTCGAAAACGGCCTGCACTACCGCTACCCGAAGGGCATCCCGGACCACGTCCGCAAGCAGGCGGACTTCGAGGTCGGCGTCATCACCCAGATGGGCTTCCCGGGCTACTTCCTCGTTGTGGCCGACTTCATCAACTGGGCCAAGAACAACGGCATCCGGGTGGGCCCGGGACGTGGTTCCGGCGCCGGCTCCATGGTCGCCTACGTCATGCGCATCACCGACCTGGACCCCCTCGTCCACGGCCTGATCTTCGAGCGCTTCCTGAACCCGGAACGGGTCTCCATGCCCGACTTCGACGTCGACTTCGATGATCGTCGCCGGGCGGAAGTGATCCGGTACGTAACCGAGAAATACGGCGACGAACGCGTCGCCATGATTGTCACCTACGGCACCATCAAGGCCAAACAGGCACTCAAGGACTCCTCCCGTGTGCTCGGTTACCCCTTCTCCACCGGCGAGCGGCTCACCAAGGCCATGCCGCCGGACGTCATGGGAAAGGGCATTGCCCTGGCGGACGTCCATAACCCGGAGGCGCAGCGCTACTCCGAGGCCGAGGCGCTGCGCGAATTGCTCAAGTCCGACGCCGATTCCCAGAAGGTCTTCGAGACCGCCCTGGGCCTTGAAGGCCTGAAGCGGCAGTGGGGCGTCCACGCCGCCGGCGTCATCATGTCCTCGGACCCGCTGATCGACATCATCCCGATCATGCGCCGTGAGCAGGACGGCCAGGTCATCACCCAGTTCGACTACCCCACGTGTGAGGGCCTCGGCCTGATCAAGATGGACTTCCTCGGCCTGCGGAACCTGACGATCATCACGGACGCCGTCGAAAACATCACGCTCAACAAGGGCGTGGACCTGGTCCTGGAGGACCTCGGCCTGGAGGACCAGGGCGCCTATGACCTGCTCGCCCGGGGCGACACCCTCGGTGTTTTCCAGCTCGACGGCGGGCCGATGCGCTCCCTGCTCAAGCAGATGCGCCCGGACAACTTCGAAGACATCTCCGCTGTCATCGCGCTGTACCGCCCGGGCCCCATGGGGGCGAACTCGCACACGAACTACGCGCTCCGCAAGACCGGGCTGCAGGAGATCGTGCCGATCCATGCCGAGCTTGAGGAGCCGCTCGCGGAGATCCTGGGCGGCACCTACGGCTTGATCGTGTATCAGGAGCAGGTGATGGCCATCGCGCAGAAGGTCGCCGGGTTCACCCTCGGCCAGGCCGACATCCTGCGCCGTGCCATGGGCAAGAAGAAGAAGTCCGAGCTGGACAAGCAGTACGCGGGCTTCGAAAAGGGAATGCTGGACAACGGCTACTCCGCCGCGGCCATCAAGATGCTCTGGGACATCCTCCTGCCGTTCTCCGACTACGCCTTCAACAAGGCGCACTCGGCCGCCTACGGGCTCGTGTCCTACTGGACCGCGTACCTCAAGGCGCACTATCCGGCCGAATACATGGCCGCCCTGCTCACCAGCGTCGGCGACGACAAGGACAAGCTCGCGCTCTACCTCAACGAGTGCCGCAAGATGGGCATCACGGTGCTGCCGCCGGACGTCAACGAGTCCAGCGTCAACTTCACGCCGGTCGGCACGGACATCCGCTTCGGCATGGCCGCCATCCGCAACGTCGGCGTCAACGTCGTCGAGGCGATGGTCACTGCCCGTGAATCCGAAGGCGCCTTCACCTCCTTCAAGGATTACCTGCTCAAGGTCCCGGCCGTGGTCTGCAACAAGCGCACCATCGAGTCACTGATCAAGGCCGGCGCGTTCGACTCACTGGGCCATCCGCGCCGCGCCCTGGCGATGATCCATGAAGAGGCCATCGACTCGGTCATCACGCTCAAGCGCAACGAGGCGATCGGCCAGTTCGACCTCTTTGCCGGCTTCGAGGACCAGGAACCCGAAGCCTCGCTGACCACCGAAATCCCGGACCTGCCCGAGTGGGAGAAGAAGGACAAGCTCTCCTTCGAGCGCGACATGCTGGGCCTGTACGTGTCCGACCACCCGCTGCAGGGCCTGGAGGGCCTGCTGAGCCAGCACGCGGACCGGACAATCACCTCCGTGATCGGCGAAGACGGACCGAACGACGGGGCCATCATCACCATCGCCGGCATGATCACCTCACTGAGCCGCCGGATCGCCAAGGCCAGCGGCAACGCCTACGCGCGCGCCGAAGTGGAGGACCTCGGCGGCTCCATGGAGGTCATGTTCTTCGGCCAGGTCTACGGGCCGATCGCCTCGGTGCTGGCGGAGGACCTGATCGTGGTGGTCAAGGGCCGCCTGCAGAAGCGCGACGACGGCGCCGTCACCCTGAACTGCATGGAACTGTCCGTCCCGGACCTCAGCGACAACATGAACGGCCCGGTCGTGATCACGATGCAGACGCACAAGGCGACCGAAGCGGTGGTGACCGAACTCGGCGACGTGCTGCGGACCCACCGCGGCAGCTCCGAGGTCCGGGTGCACCTGCAGGGCGACACCAGGGTGGAAGTCATGGGCCTGCCCGTTCACCTGCGCGTCAACCCCAGCCCGTCACTGTTCGGTGACCTGAAGGTACTCCTGGGCCCGACCTGCCTGGATTACTAGATGTTGTAGTCCAGTGCCGTTAGTTCCTTGGGGGTCTGGCTCCAGGGGACGGGATGGCCTGGCTCCGGGACATGCCCCACGCCGGGGCCAGCGGGTGGACATAGTCCGGTTACGCCCAGTCCCGGGTGCGAAGAATGGGCATGTCCTCCCGCGGAGCTGCCCGGCCCCATACACCCATGCCGTGGCGGTCCTCCCCGGTTGCTTCGGCGCCCGGCGAGACACGAGCACGGGAATCCGGGCATTGCCACTGGCGGCAGGCGGCCGGGCGGCGGGCAACCGGGAAGGACCGTCCCCGCAGGCTGCCTGCACCCCGCCAGGTCAATGAAAACGCCCATTGGACGGGACCTGCCCATCCAAAGGGAGATGCCAGCCTAGCGGACATGCCCCGCGCCGCGGCCAGCGGGTGGACATAGTCCGGTTGTGCCCTTTCCCGGGTGCGAAGAATGGGCATGTCCCCGGGCACGAAAAGGAATTGGCCGCTCCTGAACCCCCGACGAACCGGCGAAAATGACGACTAGATTTCGTAGTCCAGCGGGGCGGGCCGGCTGTACGCGCCGGAGTGGTAGAGCAGGGGAGCGCCGTCGTCGCCGACTCGGCCCTCGACGACCTCGACCACCACCACGGCGTTGTTCTCGAAGGAGAGCCGCATCTGGACCTTGCCGATCAGCCAGCCGGCGACGTCCTTTAGGATCGGCACCCCGTGCGGCCCGAGTTCCCAGTGGTCGCCTTCAAAGCGGTTGCTGGTGCGGGCAAACCGGTCGGCAAGCTCCTGATTCTCCAGCCCGAGCATGTGCACGCCGATGTAGGTGGTGTTTGCCACGGCCGGCCACGAACTTGAGGTCCGGGCCATGTTGAACGTGAACCGCGGCGGCTTCGCCGACAGCGAGGCCACCGACGTCGCCGTGAAGCCGAATGGCACGCCGTTGTGGTTGGCGGTAATGATTGCCACCCCGGCCGCATGGCGGCGGAACATTTCCCTGAACGTTCCCTCGAAGGCCTGGTCCTCTGTGGTCACTGCGATCCAACTCCCTGCTGCCCATACGTGTGATTGTCCTGCCCTGCCAGCGTATTGTGCCGGCGGCCGGCCCCGGTACTTGTTTACCCCGCGTGATGCCACCACCCCACGGTGTCACGTGCCGGGGAGGCGGAAAGCTTGTTAAGGTTTGTTCCATGACACAGCCCGCAGTTCACGGCCGGCACGGCCAGCAACAGGATCAGCACCACTCCCGGCAGGATACCGTTCAGGATGCGCAGTCAGACGCCGCTCCCGGGCAGCCGGTACCGGAGCGGAACCGCCGGGCAGCGCCCTGGCGGACGGCCGCCCTCATCACCGCGGCGGGTGTGCCGGTCGGGCTGCTCTGGTGGCTCCTCGCCCCGTCCGGCCTCAACCTGCTCTCGGGGAACCCCTCCTTGCGGAGCGGCAGCAACACGGAAGCCTGGCTGCCCCGGGACCTGGTGCTGGCCGGGCTGTTCCTGCTGGCCGGCTGCATCGCCGGCGTCGTGGCAACCGGTTCGAAGCGTCAGGAGCCGTCAGGCCGGGACGTGGTGCTGGCAGTTCTGAGCGGTGTCCTGGGCTCCGTCCTTGCCTGGCAGACAGGAGTGCTGTGCGGTCACTGGTTTGGAGCCCCGGAAGACGCCTCGGCAAACGCGAGCATCGCCTTCTCGCTGCGGTCCTACGCGCTGCTGGCCGTCTGGCCGGCGGCCGTCGCGCTTGCCATCTTCCTGAGCACCGTTTTCTCAACGCAGGGGAGGACTGAAACGGACCCGGACGGGGCAACGGGCGCCGCCCCGGAACAGCCCTCGGCGTAACAGCGCCGGCGACCAACGGCCCGGCACGTAAAATGAACGGGTGACCCCTACTCCTGATAGCTCCGTGCCCGCCGACCTCAACTTCCGCACCGTTGACCTGCGCGGCCAGCGGCTGACCCTCGCCGGACTCCGCGCCGCCGTTCCGCGGGCGCGGCCGGGCACCACGGCCGATGCCGAAGTGAAGGTCCTTGCGATCATTTCCGCGGTCCGCACCCACGGATTCGAGGCGCTTAGCGAGCTGGCGCTGACGTTCGACGGCGTGGAGCAGACCCACCCTCGGGTCCCCGCCGGGGCGCTGAAGGCAGCCCTCGCCGGACTCGACCCCGCGGTGCGGGCGGCGCTCGAAGAGTCCATCCGGCGGGCCCGCCGCTTCGCCGACGCCCAGCGCCCGGCGGACACAGACGTCGAGCTCGGCGAAGGCGCCGTCGTCAGCCAGAATTGGGTTCCGGTGGCCCGCGTGGGCCTCTATGTCCCCGGCGGCCTCGCCGTCTACCCGTCCTCGGTCATCATGAATGTCGTACCGGCCCTGGCCGCCGGCGTCGAATCCATTGCCCTGGCGTCCCCGCCGCAGAAGGACTTCGGCGGACTCCCGCACCCGACAATCCTCGCGGCCGCCTGCCTGCTCGGCATCGAAGAGGTCTATGCAATCGGTGGAGCGCAGGCCATCGCGGCCTTTGCTTACGGCATCCCGGCCACCGGACCGGAGGCCGGGAGCCTCGCCGGGCTCGACCCCGTGGACGTGGTCACCGGGCCGGGCAACATTTTTGTCGCGACCGCCAAGCGCCTGGTCAAGGGCGTCGTCGGAATCGACTCCGAAGCCGGCACCACCGAAATCGCGATCCTTGCGGACGCCACTGCCCGGCCTGCCCTGGTCGCCGCGGACCTGATCAGCCAGGCCGAGCACGACCCCAAGGCGGCCTCCGTGCTTTTCACTGATTCAGAGGAGCTCGCGGCAGCCGTCCGGGCGGAGCTCGACGGCCAGGCCGCCGCCACGAAACACAGTGCGCGGGTCCGGGAGGCCCTCTCCGGACCTCAGTCCGGCGTCGTCCTGGTGGATGACCTGGAGCAGGGCATCGCGGCGTGTGATGCCTACGCCGCTGAGCACCTGGAGATCATGACGGCGGACGCCGCCGGCGTCGCCGCCCGGATCCGCAACGCCGGGGCCATCTTCGTGGGGGACTACAGCCCCGTCAGCCTGGGCGACTACTGCGCCGGTTCCAACCACGTGCTGCCGACCGGCGGAACCGCCGCCTTCTCCTCGGGCCTGAACGTGACAACCTTCCTGCGCGCCATCCAGGTGATCAACTACAGCCGCTCCGCACTGGAACAGGTGGGCGGGCACATCGTGAGTCTCTCCGGCGCGGAAGACCTGCCGGCCCACGGGGAGGCCGTCACGGCGAGGTTCGCTGCGGGCGCCTGACCACTACATGTAGTAATTACAGGCTTGTTATTCAGCCACATCTAGTCGTAAACTGATGGCGGAGCGATTGTTCCGAGAATTTTCCGGTGTCGGGGATTTTCAGCGTGCGACGGGGAGGAAACGACGTGTATTGTCCGTTCTGCCGTAACCCTGACTCCCGCGTCGTGGACAGCCGCATCGCCGACGACGGTTCCGCCATCCGGCGCCGGCGGCAGTGCCCCGAATGCGGCCGCCGTTTCACCACAGTGGAGACCACGAGCCTGACGGTGATCAAACGATCCGGCGTCGGCGAGCCGTTCAGCCGCAGCAAGGTCATCAACGGCGTGCGCAAAGCCTGCCAGGGACGTCCTGTCACGGAGGACGACCTCGCCCTGCTGGCGCAGGAAGTCGAGGAGACCATCCGGGCCTCCGGCGCCGCCGAGATCGACGCGCATGAAGTCGGCCTCGCCATCCTGAACCCGCTCCAGAAGCTCGACGAAGTCGCGTACCTGCGCTTCGCGAGCGTGTACCAGGCCTTCGAATCCCTTGAGGACTTCGAATCGGCCATCTCCCTGCTCCGCCATGAGGCGGAGACCAGGGGTCGGGAAGACAAGAGCTCGCAGAAGAGCCAGCTCTAGGCGGAATCACTACGGTTCAGCTTCACCGGCGCTCAAAAAACTCCGGTGGTGGTCGCGGAGGGGAAGCCGCGGCCACCACTGGCACCAACCAGGGTTCGGGTGGGAATCATCTGCCGCCGGAGACGGGCAGCACGGCGCCGGTGATGTACCCGGCCTCTTCGGACATGAGCCAGAGGACCGCGGCTGCCACCTCATGGGGTTCGGCTCCGCGGCCCATCGGGATGCTGGAATTGAGCCGCTCCATCCTGTCCGGCATGCCGGCCGCGGCATGAAGGCCCGTATTGGTGCTCCCCGGAGCCACGCAGTTCACCCGGATGCCCTGCGCCGCGACCTCTGCCGCCAGTCCCACGGTCAGCACGTCCACGGCACCCTTGGACGCCGCGTAGTGCACCCAGGTTCCCGGCGAGCCGGCCTTCGTGGCAGTCGAGGAGATGTTGACGATGGACCCGCCAGGGCCTCCCAATCCGGTGCTGAGCCGCCGGACGGCCTCCTGGCAGATGAAGATGAGCCCGGCCACGTTGACGTCGAGGACCCTGCGGACGGTGTCGGCAGGGACATCGGTAAGGGGTCCGATCAGGTTTCCTGTGATGCCGGCGTTGTTGATGACGGCGGCGAGAGTCCCGAGGGAGTCGGCGGCGTCGAACAGTCCGGCAACCGCGAGGGGGTCGCTGATGTCGGCCTGGACGGCCACCGCGGTCCCGCCGGCGGCATTGATGCCGTCCGCCACGGCGTCGGCGCCGTCCGCATCGGCCGAATAGTTCACGACGACGGCGTACCCGGCACGGGCGGCGCGGCGCGCGATTGCCGCGCCGATGCCGCGGCTGCCGCCGGTGACGATGACGACGGCGGGCCGGGGCGACGTCATGCCGCTACTTGGCGAGGCTGTGCTTGAGCGCAATCTCGATCGCCGCTCCGACGATTCCGGCGTCGTTCTTCAGCTCGGCCGGGACAATCGGCGTGCGCAGCTGCAGCCTTGGGAGGTATTCGTCCGCGCGCTTGGAGATGCCGCCGCCGACGATGAATAGTTCGGGGGAGAAAAGGAACTCTACGTGGGAGAGGTACCGCTGCAGCAGCACGCTGTACTGCTCCCAGCTCAGGCCGTCCCGTTCACGGGCGACGGCAGAGGCCTTGCTTTCGGCGTCGAAGCCGTCGATCTCGAGGTGGCCGAGTTCGGCGTTGGGGACGAGCTTGCCGTCGAAGATGAACGCCGAACCGATCCCGGTGCCGAGCGTGATCACAAGGACGGTTCCTGCGACTCCTTCGCCGGCACCGTAGCGGGCTTCGGCGAGGCCGGCGGCGTCAGCGTCGTTGATGACCTCGACGGGGCGGCCGAGGTGGGCGGTGAGCATGGCGTCGATATCCAGTTCCAGCCAGGACTTGTCGACGTTGGCGGCGGAGTGGACCACACCGTGCTGGATGATGCCGGGGAAGGTGACACCCACGGGGGAGTCGGCGGCCGGGGCATCCGGGCGGGCAGACAGCTCGGCGACGACCTGGGCCACGGCGTCGGCGACGGATTCGGGCGTGGACGGCTGCGGGGTGGGGATGCGCAGGCGGTCACCGACGAGCTTGCCCTTCTTCAGGTCCACGATCCCGCCCTTGATCCCGGTTCCGCCGATGTCGATGCCGATCAGCTGGGCGTTCTTCTTCGACTTCTCGTCCTTCTTGGCCAATGTGCTTCCGTTCGTGGCAGGGGCGGGCTAGCGGAGGTCCGGCCGGGGCCGGCGGGGAAGACCGGGATCTTCCGGGGTGGTGCGGGAATCAGGGCAGGGTAAGGATTTCCGCGCCGGATTCAGTCACGAGCAGGGTGTGCTCGAACTGCGCGGTGCGCTTGCGGTCACGGGTCACCACGGTCCAGTCATCGGGCCACATGTCCCAGTCAACGGATCCGAGGGTCAACATGGGTTCGATCGTAAAGACCATGCCGGTCTCCATGACCGTATTGTAGGCGGGGGCGGCGTCGTAGTGCGGGATGATCAGGCCGGTGTGGAAAGCCTCACCGACGCCGTGGCCGGTGAAGTCGCGGACGACGCCGTAGCCAAAACGCTTGGCGTAGGACTCGATGGTCCGGCCGATGACGTTGATCTCGCGTCCGGGGGCCACCGCGCGGATGGCGCGGTTCAGCGATTCCTGGGTGCGCTCGACGAGCAGCCGGGATTCCTCGTCGACGTCGCCCACGAGGAAGGTGGAGTTGGTGTCGCCGTGAACACCACCGATGAAGGCCGTGATGTCGATGTTGAGGATGTCGCCGTCCCGGACCACGGTGGTGTCCGGGATGCCGTGGCAGATCACTTCGTTCAGCGAGGAGCACAGTGACTTGGGGAAGCCGCGGTAGCCGAGGGTGGACGGGTAGGCCTTGTGGTCCAGGAGGAACTCGTGGCCCACGCTGTCCAGCTGGTCGGTAGTGACGCCGGGCTCAATGTGTTTTCCGACCTCCACAATGGCCTGGGCAGCAATCCGTGATGCGATCCGGATCTTCTCGATGGTCTCCGCGGACTTGACCTCTGAGCCCGTGAACTTGGCCGGTCCGGGCTTCCCCACATATTCGGGGCGCGGGATGGACACCGGGACGGGCAGCTGTGGGCTGACTGTTCCCGGGATCAGGGAACCGATGGGTGCAGTCGAAGCGAGAGAAGGCATAGATTGATTCTATAAGGAGTAGCCGAAAGCCGGGAAACAGAGGAGCACCGATGCCCGAATACTGGTACAACGTCAACACCCACGAGGTTGAAGTGGATGCCATGTCCGACTGGAGCCAGCTGATCGGCCCGTACAAGACCCGGGACGAAGCCGAGCACGCCCTCGAGAAGGTCAAGGCGCGCAACGAGACATGGGACAAGGGCGACGACGACGATTAGGCGCCGTCCACCGTCCGGGCCCGCCCCGGCGGCAGCCCGTGCACCATGCCCGGCACGATGCCGGGCACGGTGATGCTCGAGAAGCCGGCTTAGGGCCCGGCGACTAGAAGGAGTGTTGGGGGCCGGGGAACTGTCCTGAGCGGACGTCGTCGGCGTAGGCCGTGGCCGCGTCGCTGAGCGAGGTGCGCAGGTCCGCGTACTGCTTGACGAACTTCGCCATCTTGCCGCCGCGCAGGCCCGCCATGTCCTGCCACACGAGCACCTGGCCGGTGGTGGCGTTGCCCGCGCCGATACCGATGGTGGGCACAGCCACGGCTGCGTCCACGGCTGCCGCCGTCGCCGCCGGAACCATTTCCATCAGCACGCAGAACGCGCCGGCGTCGGCCAGCGCGACGGCGTCGTCGATCAGCCGCTGCGCGTCGTCGCCGCGGCCCTGGACCCGGTAGCCGCCGAGGGCATGCTCGCTTTGCGGCGTGAAGCCGATGTGCGCCATCACGGGAATGCCCGCCTGGACCATGGCGCGGACTGTCCCGGCGTAGAACTTGCCGCCCTCAATCTTGACGGCGTGCGCGAGTCCCTCCTTGAGGAACCGGACGCCGGTGGCCACGGCCTGCTGGGCGGAGACCTCGTAGCTGCCGAACGGCAGGTCCGCCACGACCAGCGCGCGCTTGGCCGAGCGGGTAACGGCACGGCACAAGGGGAGCAGTTCGTCCACGGTCACCGGGAGGCTGGTCTCGTTCCCGAAGACGTTGTTGGACGCCGAGTCGCCCACCAGGAGGACCTCGATACCGGCCTGGTCAAAGATTTCCGCCGTGTACTGGTCATACGCGGTCAGCATGGCAAAACGCTCACCGTTGAGTTTGGCCTGGTGCAGGTGATGGGTGCGGATCTTGGTTGCCGGCTTTCGCGGGGCGTCCGCGGGTGCTGCCGCCGGCGAGGACACTGCCGGGCCGGTGCCGTAGGGGGCCGCTATTTCTGCGGGCGTGCTGGAATCGGGGCTGATGCTTGTGGCCATGGCACGAGCGTAGTGCGGCACCGCGCGTCCTAGCTACCGGGGACCGGAGCGTGAACGGTGAAACCCGTCACACGGCGGCCGGCGGGAGCGACGCGTCCGGGCCTCCGGCGGCATATTTCGGCGCCCTTGTGTTAACGCTGTGTTACGCGGGGCGGCAGCGCCAGCATTCGGCGCCAATGCTTAGTAAAGTGAATCGTGAGCAGCTGTGGGCGCCATGCATGACGGGCCCGGGGCACGGACGAAAGAACCGGAAAGAGGCCAGTATGGACCGCCAGCAAGAGTTTGTCCTGCGGACGATCGAAGAGCGCGACGTGCGGTTCGTGCGCCTGTGGTTCACCGACGTCGTGGGATCGCTGAAGTCTGTGGCTCTCGCCCCGGCAGAAGTTGAGGGCGCCTTCGAGGAAGGCCTCGGCTTCGACGGTTCCTCCATCGAGGGGCTGGCCCGCGTCTTCGAATCCGACATGCTGGCCCAGCCTGACCCCGCCACGTTCCAGATCCTGCCCTGGCGCGGCGAGACCGAGGCGACGTCGCGGATGTTCTGCGACATCCTGACGCCCGACGGCGAGCCATCCTCCGCGGACCCGCGCAACGTCCTCAAGCGCAACCTGGCCAAGGCCGCGGACATGGGCTTCACCTGCTACACCCACCCCGAGATCGAGTTCTACCTGCTGAAATCCCAGCATCCGGGCCCCGACGGTTCGCCCATCCCGGTGGACGAGGGCGGCTACTTCGATCATGTCCCGGGCGGCGTGGCCCAGGACTTCCGCCGGACGGCCGTGACCATGCTCGAATCGGTGGGCATCTCCGTGGAGTTCAGCCACCACGAGGCCGGCCCGGGCCAGAATGAGATCGACCTGCGCTATGCGGACGCCCTGCAGACCGCGGACAACATCATGACGTTCCGCACGGTGATCAAGGAGGTCGCGCTGCAGCAGGGCACCTACGCCACGTTTATGCCGAAGCCGTTCACCGCCCACCCGGGATCCGGCATGCACACCCACTTCTCGCTCTTCGAGGGCGACACCAACGCCTTCTACGAGGCCGGAGCGGAATTCCAGCTCTCCGAGACGGCCCGTCAGTTCATGGCCGGCATCCTTAAGCACGCGCCCGAATTCACGGCGGTCACCAATCAGTTCGTGAACTCCTACAAGCGACTCTGGGGCGGGGGAGAAGCCCCGAGCTACCTCAGCTGGGGGCACAACAACCGCTCTGCCCTGGTCCGGGTGCCGCTCTACAAGCCGGGCAAGGGCCAGTCCGCACGGATCGAATACCGCGGCATCGATTCCGCGGCCAACCCCTACCTCGCCTACGCCGTGCTGCTCGGTGCAGGCCTGAAGGGCATCGAGGAGGGCTACCAGCTCCCCGCCGCCGCCGAGGACGACATCTGGTCCTTGAGTTCGGCCGAGCGCCGCGCCATGGGCCACGATCCGCTCCCGGCGTCCCTGCACGAAGCCATCCGGACCATGGAGGATTCGGAGCTTATGCCGCAAATCCTCGGCGAGCAGGTATTCGAGCACTTCCTGCGCAACAAGCGGGCGGAATGGCAGGACTATCGTCTCCAGGTCACGCCCTACGAGCTGCAGCGCAACCTCGGCATCCTTTAGGCGGCCCGGGTGAGCCTGGCACGACGCCTGATCGCCGCTGGTTTCAGCGATCTGGAAAAGGGCGAACGGTTCCTGGCCGCCCCGGAGCTCGACGGCCTCGACCGTGGGGCCCTGTTCTCCGGCCTGCAGCTCGCAGCGAACCCGGACACCGCCCTGCAGTCCCTCGTCCGGTTGATTGAAAAGCATCCGGACCTGCGGAAACTGGCCGTGGCGGAGCCGGAGCGCAGCGAACCGCTCTACCGGGTGCTCGGTGCCTCCGAAGCGCTCGGCGAATTCCTGATCCGCCACCCCGAACATCTCGACGCCTTCGAGGTGACGGCCAGCCCGGAGCCGCGGGCCGCGGACGCCGCGGTGCTGCGGGCACGGCTGCTGCACTCGGTGCGGGCCGATCCGAAGTCGGCAAGGCCGGTCGCCACCCTGACCGGCCAGGAAGGGTACGAGGCCCTCCGCACGGCGTACCGCCGCGGCCTCGTGGAGCTGGCGGTCAAGGACCTCTGCGCCGCGGATCCGCTGGACTTCATGCCCTCCGCCGGTGCCGAGCTCGCGGACCTGGCCGGGGCCGCCATCGAGGCCGCCCTCGCCGTCTCCCGGGCCGAAGCCGCCGGGCACTTCAGCGCCGCCGAGGTGGCCGACGTCGGACTCGCCGTGATCGGGATGGGCAAGTGCGGTGCCCGCGAGCTCAACTATATTTCCGACGTCGACGTCATCTACGTGATCGATTCCGGCGGGCTCGAAGACTCGCGCGCCAACACCATCGGCACGGCGCTGGCCTCGGGCATCTCCCGGGCGATCATGTCCACGAGCCGGGAACCCGGTCTGTGGGAAGTGGACGCCAACCTCCGCCCCGAGGGCAAATCGGGCCCGCTGGTCCGGACCCTGGCCTCGCACGAAAGCTACTACGCCCGCTGGGCCGAGAGCTGGGAATTCCAGGCCCTGCTGAAGGCCCGGACCATCGCCGGCGACACGAAACTCGGCGCGCGCTACGAGACCGCCATCGCCCCGCTGATCTGGTCCTCCGCCGGCCGCGAGGGGTTTGTGGAATCGGTCCGCTCCATGCGCCGCCGGGTGACCGAGCACATTCCCGCCGAGGAGGAGCAGCGGCAGATTAAGCTGGGCCGCGGCGGACTCCGCGACGTCGAGTTCACCGTCCAGCTGTTGCAACTCGTGCACGGAAAATCGGACGAATCCCTGCGCTGCCGCGACACCACCGCCGCCATCGCCGCGCTGTCGGCCGGCGGCTACATCGGCCGCTCCGACGCCGCCGAGTTTGACCGGGACTACCGCTACCTGAGGCTGCTCGAACACCGAATTCAACTCTTTCAGCTGCGCCGCACCCACCTCATGCCGGTCAAGGAAGCCTCGCTGCGCTCGCTCGCGAAGGCCGTGCTGGGACCCTTCGCCACCGAGCGGCCCAAACCCGATGCCCTGATGGCTGCCTGGCGCAAGACCAAGAAGTCCGTCCGGGAACTGCACGAACGCATCTTCTACCGACCCCTGCTCAACACCGCCGCCGCGCTCAGCAGCGAAGAGGCCAGGCTGACCCCGGAGGCCGCGCAGGGACGCCTCGCAGCCCTGGGCTACCTCGATCCGCGGGGCGCCATGCGCCACATCGAGGCGCTCACCGCCGGTGTCAGCCGCCGAGCCGCGCTCCAGCGCCAGCTCCTGCCAATCCTGCTCGGCTGGCTGGCCGAGGGCGTGGATCCCGACACCGGGCTCCTGGCCTTCCGCCGGGTCAGCGAGGCGCTCGGCACCACGCACTGGTACCTCGGTATGCTGCGGGATTCGACGGCGGCGGCCGAGCGGCTCTGCCACGTCCTCTCCAACTCCCGGCTGATCTCGGATCTGTTGGAAGTTTCCCCCGAGTCCGTGGCCTGGCTGGGCTCGGACAAGGAACTGGTGCCGTTGACGTTCGAGGCTCAGTGGCTCGAGATCGTCTCGAAGATGTCCCGGCATGCGGAGCCGGAAAGTGCCATGCGACTGATCCGGCTCATCCGGCGCCGCGAGATCCTGCGGATTGCGATCGCGGACAGCGCCGGGCTCCTGGACCAGGACCAGGTGGGCACCGCCCTCGCCGACACGGACCGCGCCGCGATCCTGGGCGCGCTGCGCGTCGCCGAAACCATGGTCACCGCCGGGGAGCCGCTCAAGACGCACGTGCTGGTGGTGGCGATGGGGCGCCAGGGCGGGCGGGAGATCGGCTACGGCTCGGATGCGGACGTGATGTACGTCCACCGCGGCCTGCCAGGGGTGCCCGAGGACGAGGCACAGGCCCAAGCCGCCCAGATTGTCGCGAAACTCTCAAACCTGCTGACCCAGCCGCTCAGGCCCGCCATCCTCGCCGAACGCGTCCTGATGGTGGATGCGGACCTTCGTCCCGAGGGCAAGAGCGGACCCATGGTGCGGTCACTGGAGTCCTACGCCGAGTACTACCGCCGGTGGTCGCTCGTGTGGGAGGCCCAGGCGCTGCTGCGCGCCCGCCCCATGGCCGGCGACGACTCACTGGCCACCGATTTTGTTGCCCTGGTGGACCCCATCCGGTACCCGGAAACCCTGTCCGAGACGGAAGTTCGGGAAGTCCGTCGCGTCAAGGCCCGCGTCGAATCCGAACGCCTGCCGCGCGGGGCGGACCCCGCCCGGCACCTGAAACTTGGCCGCGGTGGCCTGAGCGACGTCGAATGGCTGGCCCAGCTTCTCCAGCTCCAGCACGCGGGGCAGCAGCCGGAACTGCGGACCACATCCACCGTGGAGGCACTGGAAGCGGCGGCCGCCGTCGGGCTGCTGGAGCCGGGGGACGTGGTGATCCTGCTCCGGGCCTGGCGCCTGGCGAGCCGGATCCGCTCGGCCAACGTGATCTGGACCGGCCGGGCCTCGGATGTGCTGCCGTCTTCCCGCCGGGACCTTGAGGCGGTGGCCCGCTGGTGCGGTTACGGGCAGGGAAACGCCGCGGCCCTCGAGGAGGACTACCTGCGGCTCAGCCGGCGGGCCCGGAGCGTGTTCGAACGGGTGTTCTACGGCCAGTAGCGTTATCTGCGTGGATCCGCCGGATGGCCGGCAAGGGCTGACACGCCGTCCCCTGCGGTGCTATTTTTGAGCCCATGGCCAAGCAAATGTTCCTCAACCTCCCCGTCAAGGACCTCAACACGACGGTCGAATTCTTTACCGCGCTAGGTTTTTCCTTCAACCCCGACTTCACCGATGAGAACGCCACCTGCATGATCGTCAACGACGACGCGTTCGTGATGCTGCTGGTGGAGGGCTACTTCAAGACCTTCACCGCCAAGGCCATCGCCGATACCGGCAGCACCACCGAGGCCATCATGTCCTTCTCCCTGGACAGCCGCGAAGAGGTCGACGACATGATCCGGAAAGCCCTCACCTCCGGTGGCACACCGTCCCAGGAAGCCCAGGACTACGGCTTTATGTACACCCACAGCTTCCAGGATCCTGGCGGTCATCTTTGGGAAGTGTTCTGGATGGACCCGGCCGGACCCCCGAAGGACGCGGCGCTCTAGCCGGGCCCGCCTGAATCCGGCGGCGGCGGCGTCCGCCCCCGGGCTTGGGTACGCTTCTGTCATGTCTGAAAACGTGTGGCTGCTGCCGCTGAAGAACCTCGACGACGATGCCCGCGACATCAAACTGGGCGAGATCGCGGAGCTTGAAGTAACCGGGGAACAGCGGACGTTTGTTGGCGACCCGCTGCGGATGATGCTTGTGGGGCTGGAAGAAGATTTACGCCATCCCTTTGCGATTGACTCCAACGGTGCCGCAGTGGGCGTGCTGACGCTTCAGGGTGGTGCAGCCGCAGCCGCGGGCTGGGCGGAGAATGGCTCGGCCTGGCTGCTGCGCGGCTTCCTGATTGACCGCAGGCAACAGGGCAAGGGACTGGGCACCCTCGCTGCCGAGGCCGCCGTCCGGACGGCCGCGAAACTGACGGCGGCGCTCGGTGGCGGCCAGGCCGGCGTCGTGCTCTCCGTCAACGAACTCAACCCGGCCGGGCAGGCCGCCTACCGCAAAGCGGGGTTCGAGGACCGGGGCCGGTACCTGGGCGGCGGGGCCGGCCCGCAGCGGACCATGTACCGGGCGTTCTGAACGGCGCGTCGTAGGCCGGCGCGCATAAGCATCGACCCTGACACTGATCCGCGGACCGAGTTCTCGCCGCGGGCGGACGAACGCACCACCCTGGCCGGCTTCCCCAAGTGGCAGCGCCAGACCCTCGAACGGAAGTGATCGGGCCTGGACGCGGAAGAGTTGGCCCGCCGATCCGTCGATCCCTCCATGCTGTCCCTGCTGGGGCTCGTTCGCCACATGGCGGACGTCGAACACTACTGGTTCCGGCAGATGATGGCGGGGGGAGGACTCACCGGCGCCCTTCCACTCTGCCGCCGATCCGGACGAGGAATTCTGTGCAGCACAACCGGACGCGGACGCCGTCGAGGACTACTGGCAGGCCTGGCGCCGGGAGGCGGCCTAGCGGAATCGTCCATCGAGCAGGCCGATAGTCTGGACATCACGGGGAACGATCGCCGGCGGCTACAGCCCAAAGACAAGCGGCCCCCACCGGAAAGGTGGGGGCCGCCGTCGTGAAGGCTGCTAGCGACTAGACGCCGTAGTACAGCTCGAACTCATACGGGTTCGGGCGCAGCGAGAGCGGACGGATCTCGTACTCGTACTTGTACTCGATCCAGGTGTCGATCAGGTCCTGGGTGAAGACGCCGCCGGCCTGCAGGAACTCGTTGTCCTCGGCCAGGGCATCCAGGGCCTCCTCGAGCGTGCCGGGAGCCTTGGGAATGTCCTTGGCCTCCTCGGCGGGGAGCTCGTAGAGGTCCTTGTCGATCGGAGCCGGCGGTTCGATCCGGTTGCGGATACCGTCAATTCCGGCCATCAGCTGGGCAGCGAACGCCAGGTACGGGTTGGAGGAGGGGTCCGGAGCGCGGAACTCGATGCGCTTGGCCTTCGGGTTGGAGCCCGTGATAGGGATGCGGATGCCGGCGGAGCGGTTGCCCTGCGAGTAAACCATGTTGACCGGAGCTTCGAAGCCCTTGACCAGGCGGCGGTACGAGTTGACCGTCGGGTTGGTGAAGGCCAGCACGGCGGAGGAGTGCTTCAGCAGGCCGCCGATGTACCAGCGGGCCATGTCGGACAGCCCGGCGTACCCCTTTTCGTCGTAGAACAGCGGCTCTCCGGCGGTCCACAGCGACTGGTGGCAGTGCATTCCCGAACCGTTGTCACCGAAGACCGGCTTCGGCATGAAGGTGACAGACTTGCCCCAGGCATCGGCGGTGTTCTTGATGATGTACTTGAACTTCTGCAGATCATCCGCAGCCGCGGTCAGCGTCGTGAACTTGTAGTTGATCTCAGCCTGGCCGGCGGAACCGACCTCGTGGTGGCTGCGCTCAACCTCAAGGCCGGCCTCGTCGAGGGCCACACACATGGCGTCGCGAAGGTCGGCCTGCTTGTCAGTCGGGGAGACCGGGAAGTAGCCGCCCTTGACCGGGGTCTTGTAGCCGAGGTTTCCGCCCTCTTCTTCGCGGCCGCTGTTCCAGTGCGCTTCCTCGGAATCAATCTTGTAGAAGCTGCCCTGCGGGGAGGACTGGTACTGGACGTTGTCGAACACGAAGAACTCGGCTTCGGGCGCGAAGAACGCGGTGTCGGCGATGCCGGTCGAGGCGAGGTAGGCCTCGGCCTTTTCAGCCACGCCGCGGGGATCACGGTGGTACGGGTCGCCCGTGCGCGGGTTCACGATCGAGAAGTTCAGCGCGAGGGTCTTCTCCATGCGGAACGTGTCGAGGAATGCCGTCGTAACGTCCGGAATGAGCTGCATGTCCGACTCGGCGATGCCCTGGAAACCGCGGATCGAAGACCCGTCGAAAAGCTGGCCGTTGACGAAGAAGTCCGCGTCAACACTCTTGGCGGGCACGTTGAAGTGCTGCTGAACGCCAGGGAGGTCGGTGAAGCGAATATCAACGAATTTAACGTCTTCTTCTTTGATGAACTTGAGGACGTCGTCCGCAGTCTTGAACATCTATGCTCCTTACGCATATGAAAAGATCTGGCCGTCAGGCCGTGTGGTCCAGCGCAGTCCGACAACGGGGTACACCCGAAGGCCTGCCCCCGCTCCTATGCCGCTAGCAACTGTTACCACCCTAAGGACACGGGGTTTCCCCACGGTGTCCGCTTTGTTTCGGGCACGTTACGGAATGCCCTGACAGGTAAACGGTAGTCGCTGTCCACAGTGTGGCCTATCAGCTTCCACAGTGTGACCGTTGAAGTTCCACAGTGTGGACGGCCCCGGGCCGCCGGTCTTTGCCGATAGTCTTGGAGGGTGGTTGATCGTAAAGACATAGGCTCATGGCTCAGCGGGCCGGATACGTCCGGCATTTCGAAGTATCCCGGTGAGCGGCTGGGGCTCCCCGAATCCGGGCCTGGCTCGATTGCCCGCGCCGGACGCCGGATCCTCGCCATCTGCATTGACTGGGGGATCGCGCTGCTGATCAGCAACTTCGCCTTCGCCGGCAACCCCTGGTCCACCCTGGCCGTCTTCGCCGTCGAACAGTCCCTCCTGATCGGCACGCTGGGTTACAGCGTCGGCCACCGCACCGTCGGCATCCACGTGACCCGCCTCGGGGGCGGCCCCGCCGGCCCCCTTCCTGCCCTGGTCCGAAGCCTGCTGCTGTGCCTGGTCTTCCCTGCCGTCATCTTCGACCCGGACCAGCGGGGCCTGCATGACAAGGCCGTGAACACGGTGCTCGTCCGGATGTAGGTCTGCCGGGCGTCGCTGCGGCATGCCCGCCATGTCGAACCGGCGACGGCGCTTGGGAACCCGCGAGCCGAACGCGCCCCGCAACAGTGGCCAGGGCCGCAGGTCTCTCCGGACCCCGCCATTTGCCACACATGGCCGCTAAACAAGCCCGCAAAGCGGCCTTGTGCGTCCAATCGAGGGGGCGGCCGCTCGAACAGGTTAGATGCCGGCCGTCTCGCGTGCCGGCGTCGAGGCACCCTGTCCGGCCTTGACTGTCAGGTGGCCGTTGCGGCCGGCCCAGCGTTCAAACCAGACGGTGGCGAACGGAAAAACGGCGGACAGCCCCGCGAACAGTGCCACCCGGAACGGCCAGCGCTGCATGCCCCACAGGCTCAGGGCGGCGATGCCGTAGCCGATGAAGAGCGCCCCGTGGATGGGGCCGGCAATCTCAACGCCCAGCTCCGTGGTCCGGGTGACCCATTTAAGGAACATGCCAATCAGCAGGGCGGCCCAGCTGAAGCCCTCGGCGATGGCCAGCACCCGGAAGATACGGATCATGGCCGGCGTGGACGGCAGTTTCATGGCGGGGTCTCCGGGTTCTGTCCCGAAGGACGTTCGAAAGTGTCTGGGGCAGAAGTAACGCCCCGGCGGCCGGCCTGAAAGGCGGTCACCGGGGCGTTACTGTGGCTCTGGCGTTGTGGCCTAGCGTCCGCGGGCTGCTTTGCGGTCCGGACGGGCCTTGTACGGATCGATGCCCTTGGGGATCGGCAGACGGCTTCCGAGCGAGGAAATACGCTTGGAAACGGTGTTGACCTCAAGCTTGGTCAGCTCGTTTTTCAGCTTGGTCATCTTCTTCGCGACCTGGCTGATGGGAACCTGTCCCTCGCCGCGGCCGCTTTCAATCACGTGGATGGTGACGTTGGGAAGGATACGGGCGAGCCGCTTGCGTTCGGCGTCGACCAGGGGCTTGACCCGACTGCTGGGGCCTTCGCTGACGAGCACAACCCCGGGTCGGCCGATGGCGCGGAAGACGGCGTCCTGCGTACGGGGGTTGACCGCGACGGGCTGGTCCTCGGTGATCCAGCCTCGCTTGAGTGTGCCCAGCGCCGCGCCGGAGGCTCCGGGCTGGTTTTCGATCTGGGCGAAGGCAGCGCGCTCGGCCCGGCGGGACAGGATCAGTGTGGCCCCGAGGATGCCCAGCGGGATGCCGATGATCAGGCCGGTGATCCAGTTGTCCAGCAGGTAGCCAACAACAAAGCTGACGGCCACAACGCCGAGGAACGCGAGCAGCATAAGCCACGGAACCATCGGATCGTGCCGGCGGGTCATCTGGAAGACCTCGCCGATCTGCTTCAGCCGGCTCGGCTTCTTGACCTTCGCGGCCTTGGGCTTGCGGGAGAAAAAGCCGCGCTTGGGTGCGTCTGCAGCCGGAGTGGACGTGCTGGAGTCAGGGGAATTCGCCATAGTGCCTTAATTCTACGCGATCTATGGCTGAAGCCACGCCACCTACGGCTCCGGCGTCGCCCTCAACTCGGTCCTGATCCGGCTCCGCGAAAAGACTCGGCCTAGCCCGCGAGTACCTTGGATTTCTCCGCCGCGAACTCCTCGTCCTTGAGGAGCCGGGCTTCCTTAAGCTGACCTAGTTCCCTGATCTTGGCGATCTTTTCGTCCATCGACAGCGCGGCCGGCGGCGCCCCCTGCGGGGCCTGAATCTGAGCCGACGCCTGTGCGGCCGCCTGGTCGACGATGGCCTGCTGCTGTGCTGCAGCATCCTGCTGTTGCACGGCAGCGCTTTGAAGCCTGCCTCTGGCTTATGCGGCCGCTCACCGCCGTCGCGGTTCCAGCGATGACCGCTGTGCGCGCCAAGTACGGTTCCGGGTTCAATCCGGGACGGGGCCAAAGGACCTCCATGCCCAAATGCCCTACCGGGGGATCCCGCGCCAAAATGGCGACACGGCCTGGCCCGGCACCGGAGTCAGGAGTGCGCCGCGATCAGCGAGCTGGCTTCCTGGCGGGTGCTTCCGGAGCTTTCGATGTGGGCAAGCTCGGCGGGGATTTCCCAGCCCTTCTTGCGCATCGCGGTTGCCCACAGCCGGCCCGCGCGGTAGGAGGAACGCACCAGCGGACCGGACATGACGCCGAGGAAGCCGATCTCGTCCGCTTCCTGCTGCAGGTCCACGAATTCCTGCGGCTTGACCCAGCGGTCCACCGGCAGGTGACGCTCGCTGGGGCGCAGGTACTGGGTGATGGTGATCAGGTCGCAGCCGGCGTCGTGCAGGTCCTTCAGCGCCTCGGAGATTTCCTCGCGGGTCTCGCCCATGCCCAGGATCAGGTTGGACTTCGTGACCATGCCGAGCTTGCGGCCCTGCGTGATGACATCCAGCGACCGCTCGTAACGGAACGCGGGGCGGATGCGCTTGAAGATCCGCGGAACGGTCTCGACGTTGTGCGCGAACACCTCGGGCTTGGAGTCGCAGATCGCCTCGATGTGTTCCGGCTTGCCGGAGAAGTCCGGGATGAGCAGTTCGACGCCGGTACCCGGGTTCAGTTCGTGGATCTTGCGGACCGTTTCGGCATAGAGCCAGACGCCCTCGTCGGCAAGGTCGTCGCGGGCCACGCCGGTGACGGTGGCGTAGCGGAGTTGCATCGCCAGGACCGAGCGGGCCACCTTGGTGGGCTCGAAGACATCCACGGGGGAGGGCTTGCCGGTGTCGATCTGGCAGAAGTCGCAACGCCGGGTGCACTCGGAGCCGCCGATCAGGAAGGTGGCTTCCTTGTCTTCCCAGCATTCGAAGATGTTGGGGCAGCCGGCCTCTTCACACACGGTGTGGAGGCCTTCCTTTTTGACGAGGTTCTTGAGCTGGACGTACTCGGGGCCCATATGGACCTTGGCCTTGATCCACTCGGGCTTACGTTCCACCGGGGTGGCCGCATTGCGCTGCTCAATACGCAGCATTTTCCGGCCTTCTGGTGCCAGTGTCACAGTAGAGCTCCTTCATGGTTTGCAACTAGCGCTTCTTCATTGTTGCGCAGTTCTTCGATGATCCGCGAAACGAGGTCGGCGGGGGTGATGTCCCTGCCCGTCTCTTGCGAGATGGTGGTGACGCCGGCGTCGGTGATGCCGCAGGCGATGATCTGCGCGTACGGGGCGAGGTCGTTGTTGCAGTTGATCGCGAAGCCGTGCATGGTGACGCCCTCGTGGACGCGGATTCCGATGGCGGCGATCTTGCGCGCCGGACCCTTCTCATCCTGCTCGAGCCAGACGCCGGCGCGGCCCTTGATGCGTACCGCCGCGATGCCGTAGTCGGCCAGTACGGCGATGATCACGGCTTCCAGACGCTCCACGTAGTCGCGGATGCCGGCCGGGTTCTTGAGCTTGATGACCGGGTAGCCGACGAGCTGGCCGGGGCCGTGCCAGGTGAGTTTGCCGCCGCGGTCCACCGGGACAACGGGGGTCCCGTCGAAGGGGCGTTCGTTGTCCTCGGTGCGTTTACCCGCCGTGTAGACGGCGGAGTGTTCGAGCAGGAGGACCGTGCTGGGCGACGTGCCGGCGGCGACTTTCCCGTGCAGCTCGCGCTGGATGTCCCAACCGCGGGTGTAATCGACGAAATCCGGGGCGAGACCAAGCCGGGAGAACTCAAGAGTCATGGCATCCAGCTTAGACCCGGACCGCCGCCGGGCCCGATTGTGTGTCCAAGCTCTCATGCCTGTGGATAACTTCTGCGGGATTCCGCGGGATCGGCTATTCCTAGGGTATGGAAGATGACGCGCCGGCCCGCGGCAGGGCCCCCGAGGTTCCCGGATACGACGTCGGCCGTTGCCTGGGCCGCGGCGGCAGCGCGACGGTCTGGCTGGTGACCGAACAGTCGACGGGCCGCACGTACGCCCTCAAGTGGTTCGCCGGCCGTTCGGCTGCGGACACCGCAACGGCGGAGGGCCGGGATCCGGCGGAGGGGATGCGTCGTGAGGTACGGATACTCTCCGCCCTGGATCACGATCATCTGGTAAAGGCCCGCTCGGTGCTGCGTATGCGCTCTCCGCTCGGCGGTGCGCCCGAGGGGGCCGGCGCCGGCGAAGAGGGGCTGGGGCTCGTGCTGGACTACGCGCCCGGCGGATCGCTGGGCGGGCTCGTGGCCGGCCGGGGGAAGCTGGGCCCGGGGGAGACGGTGACGGTCCTGACTCCCATCGCGCAGGCCTTGGCCTACCTGCACGGCCACGGCTTCACCCACGGTGACCTGTCTCCCGGCAACGTGCTCTTCACCGCCCACGGCAAGCCGCTGCTGGCCGATCTGGGCGTGGCGAGGATGGTGGCCGATCCCGACGCCGTATCCCGGGCCGGGACGGAGGGTTTCCGCGACCCCGCCCCGGTGGATGCCGTCCGGGCGGGGCTGCAGCCGGAGCGGGACGTCTATTCGCTGGCCGCCCTGGGCTGGTATTGCCTGACCGGCAGGGCTCCGGAGGCGGGGCCGCAGCGGCCGCCTCTGCCCTTGCTGGTGCCGGGTGTTCCGGCTGCGCTGGCGGCGGCCCTGGAAGCCGGGATGAACGAGGACCGGCGGCAGCGGCCCTCGGCCGGGGAATTCGCCGCCGCAATCTACCGCAGCGCCGAAGCGGCGCCGGTGGACCTGTCCGTGTCCGTCCACCCCACGGTCATCCCGGAGTTGCTGACCCGGCGCGCCCCGCCCAGCACCGCACGGCAGCGGCGGGCGGGGAGACTGCGGGGCTGGAGACTGCGGGGCTGGCGACTGCGGGGCTGGCTGGGCAGGCGCAGGGCTCCGCTCGGGCCGGTCACGCAGGCGGCATCCGGGGTGCGGCCGGGGCCACGGCGCCAAGGCGCAGCTCCGGCCGGTGCCCACCGTCGCCAGGCGGGCTCCAGCCCGGGGGCCGGGCGTCGCCGTCTCCGGGCAGTCTCCCTCAGGTTGGCGGCCGTCGCACTGCTCGCCGTCGCACTGTTGACCGGCGCGCTGCTGGGCGGGGCCTGGCTGCTGGCCGGCGGACGGGTAAGCCCGGAGCTCCTTGCGGCGCCCGGCACGGGGGCCGAAGCGGCAGCCGCGCCGGACCGGCCCGGGGCAGTGCCGCCGGCCGGGGCCGATGCCGCGGCTGAGGTGCGGCCGGATCTGGATGCCCTGCTGGCATCGGCGGACCCGGAAGAGGCGGTTCGGGCCCTGGCGCGGCTACGCTCCCTTGCATTCAGCTCCGGGAACTTCCGGCTGCTGGAGCAGGTCAATGTCCCGGCATCGTCGGCCGCCGCGGCGGACGGCCGGATCAGCGCCCTGCTTACGGAGTCCGGGCACGTGCTCGCCGGCTTCTCGACCGTCCTGACGCGGGTGGAGAGTGCCGCCGGCGGCACCCCGACCCGGGCCGTGGTCGCCGTCAGTGCGGCCACCACGCCGTACCGGGAGCAGGGCCCAGCAGGGGAAATCGTGGCGGAAGCGGCCGCCGCGGCTGAACAGCGGCTGCGGCTGGTCCTCGTTCCCGTCGGCGGCCGCTGGCGGATCCAGGAAATCCTGCCGGAGGTTTCTTCCCCCGGCTAGTCGCTCTCCGCCACCCACGCAGCAGCCTGTGCCAGGGAGGGGTGCCGCCACCCGAAACCGGCCCTGCTGAGCACCGCCGGCTCCATCCGCTGGCTTGCAAGCAGCAACTCATCCGCGAGCCTGCCCATCACCAGCCGCAGCACCGGCGCCGGGACGCGCAGCACCGCGGGACGGCGGACGGCGCCGGCCAGCCGGGCGATCAGCGAATTCACGTCCGCGCTCTCGGGGGCGCAGACATTAACCGGACCGGACACCGGGGCAGCGAGCAGGAAGGCGAAGGCGCCGGCAACATCCGGGAGCGTCACCCACGGCCAGTACTGCCGGCCATTGCCCAGCGGACCTCCCACACCGAGGCGCAGCAGCGGCATCAGCCTTCCCAAGGCGCCACCTGAACGGCTCAGGACGACGCCGGTGCGGGGCGTGACGACGCGCACGCCCGCGGGAGCCTCGTGCGCGGCGGACTCCCAGTCCACGCAGATCCGGGCCAGGATGCCGCTGCCGGCCGGCGCGTCCTCGCGCAACTCCACCGGGCCTGCATCTCCGTAGTACCCGGAGGCCGACTGGCTCAGGAACACCGCCGGCGGAGTGTCCAGCCGCCCCATGGCCGCCGTGAGCGTCCGGGTGGCCCCCAGCCGCGAGTTGCGGAGTTCGTTGATGCGGGACCGGGTCCAGGGCCGGTCTCCGATGCCCGCGCCGGAAAGGTTGATGACGGCGTCGGCGCCCTTCAGTGCGGTGTCATCGATCCGCCCCTCCGCAGGGTCCCACCGGAACTCGGAGGGTGCCGCCGGCGGGCGCCGGACCAGCGTCCCGACGTCGTGCCCGGCGGTGCGCAGGGTGCTGGAAAGGGTTGTTCCGATCAGTCCGGAGGCTCCGGCGACAATGATTCGCATGATCCATCTCACCATGCCCGGCACGGCCGGGACACCTCCCGGGAGGGCGGGCGGTGTTGACTATGATCTAACGATGACCTCTTCGAGTTACTTCCGTTTCCCGCATCTGCACGGCGATCTGGTCACTTTCGTGGCCGAGGACGACGTCTGGATTGCGCCCCTTGGCGGCGGGCGCGCCTGGCGCGTGTCCTCGCTGCAACTGCCTGTCCGCAACCCCCGGTTCACCCCGGACGGCAAGCGCCTGGTGTGGACAGTGATTCAGGGGACGGCACCGGAAGTCGTCACTGCGGATGTCGACGGCGGCGGCTACCGCCAGCTGAGCTACTTCGGCCACAGCTCCACCCGGGTCCGGGGCTTCACCCCCGGCGGGGACGTCGTTGTGACCAGTGCGTTCCGGCAGCCCGACAGCCGGCACACCCACGCCTACAGCCTTCCCGTCGCCGGCGGCTGGGCCAGCGAACTCCCGTTCGGCCCCGTCGAGTCCGTAGCCTTTGGGCCCGAGGTCGGCGACGAACGCCCCGTGGTTCTGGCCAGTGTGCTCTCGCGTGAGCCCGCCTGGTGGAAGCGCTATCGCGGCGGCGCCGCCGGGAAGCTGTGGATCGACGGCGACGGAAACGGCGAGTTCGAACGGCTCGTTGCCGAGCTCAACGGCAACCTGACCGACCCGATGTGGGTTAACGGCCGGATTGCCTTCCTGTCCGACCACGAGGGCTACGGCAACCTCTACTCGGTGCTGCCGAATGGCACCGACCTCCGCCGCCACACGGACCACGAGGACTTCTACGTCCGGCACGCCGCCACCGACGGCCGTCGCGTTGTGTTCGAATCCGCCGGTGAGCTTTGGCTGCTGCCCGACCTCGGCTCGGACGCCGTCAGGCTGGACATCACTCTCGGCTCCGCGTCCCAGGCCCGCCGCGCGGCGCCGCTGAAGCCCTCCCGGCACCTTGGCGACGTCGCCCCGGACCGTACCGGCGGATCCAGCGCCGTCGAAGCCCACGGCACCCTTCACTGGCTGCGGCACAAAGATGGCCCGTCCCGCGTCCTCGAAGCCACGCCCGGAGTCCGGGCCCGGCTGCCACGCCCCTTCGGCGAAGGCCGGATCGCCTACGTGGCGGACAACGACGGCGTCGAAGCCCTGTACTTGAAGGCCATCGCCGCCCCGCTGGACGGCGGCAACAAGACCGGCGGGCGCCGGCTGGCTGCACCAGTTGACCCGGCTCCCGCGGCAGCCCCGGAACAATCCGCCGCGGCCGAGGATTCCAACGCCGGAACGCCGCTCCCGCAGCCGGTCTCCGCCGCCTCGCTCACCCGCCCCGGCGCCGTCGCCCCGGTAACCGCTCCGGCCGCCGGAACCGACCCTGACGGTGCCGACACCGCCGGCCCCGCAGAAGGCAGCGACGCCTCGACGCAGGACGGCCAGGCCTCCCGGCAGCTGGCCCGGATTGACTTTCCCAAGGCGACCCGGGCCAGCGCCATCGAGGCCAGCCCGGACGGCAACTGGCTCGCCGTCGGCACCGCCTTCGGGGACATCTACCTGGCGGACACCCGCACCGGCACCCTGGCGCTCGTCAGCAGCATCGGCGAAGGCAGCATCGACGGTTTCACCTGGTCCCCGGATTCGGCGTGGCTGGGCTGGTCCGAGCCGGTCACTTCGTTCGGCTCCCGCAGCCGGCTGCGGATCACAAAGGTCGACGCCGCCCAGGCATCCGGGGGCCCGACGCGCGCCATCATCGATGTCACGGACGGCCGCTTCCGCGACGAATCACCGTCGTTCACGCCGGACGGCAAGTTCCTCGCCTTCCTCTCCAACCGCAGCTTCGACCCCGTCTACGACGGCCACTCCTTCGACCTGTCCTTCCCGAGCCCGATCAAGCCCTACCTCGTTGCCCTCGCCGCTGACACACCCTCGCCGTTTGGACCCACCGTTGACCTCCTGGACGAGGCCGTCGCCGGAGATGCCGGTGCTGACTCCCGCGACGGTTCAGCGAAGGACCCGGTTCCCGCCGTTTTCGTCGACGCCGAGGGCCTGGCCCACCGCGTCATCAGCGTGCCCGTGCCGCAGGGAAACTACTCCGGACTGACCGCCACGCCCGGGGCGCTGCTCTGGCTGGACAACGAGCTCTCCGGCGTCACCGGCGAAGGCCGCGCCAGCCTCACGGACAAGAACGCGGCACCGAGCCTGGTCCGCTTCGATCTTGCCAAACGCCGCACCACCACGATCGTGGAGGCGCTGGATAGCTACCGCCTCTCCGGCGACGGCGAGAAGGTCGTCTTCCTCCAGGACAAGCAGATCCGCGTTTCGCCCGCCGATGCCAAGGCGGACGAGGAGTCCGGCCAGTTGGTCAAGGTGGATCTGAACCGGATCCGCGTGCAGTTGGATCCGCTCAGCGTCTGGGGCCAGGCTTTCGATGAGGCCTGGCGCCTGCAGCGGGACTTCTTCTGGACCGAGGATATGGCCGGCCAGGACTGGAACTCGGTCCACGCCCGCTACCGGCCGATCGTGGACCGCCTCGGCTCTCACGACGACCTCGTGGACCTGCTCTGGGAGCTTCACGGCGAACTGGGCACCTCGCACGCCTACGTCCGCCCGGCCGCCGTCGCCGAGAACGGCAGCAATGGGCAAGGCCGCCTCGGCGCGGACCTTGCGTTCACCAGCGGGGGCTGGGAAATCACCCGGATTCTCGCGGGGGAGTCCTCCGACCCGCTCGCCACCTCGCCGCTGACCCGCCCCGGCGCGGACGCCAAGCCCGGCGACGTGCTGCTGGCCATCGACGGCGTGGAGCTCACCGAATCCCGCACGCCTGCCATGCAGCTGGCCGGCGCCGCGGGACGCGCCGTGGAACTCACGCTGCGCAACGGCCCCCGCCACGGTGACCAGGCCGGGAAACAGCGCCGTGTGGCGGTTGTTCCGGTCCGGGACGAGGAGCGGCTGCGGTACCAGGAATGGGTTGCCGCCAACCGCCGGACCGTGCGGGAAGCGTCGCAGGGGACCTTCGGCTACCTCCATATCCCGGACATGATGGCAAACGGCTGGGCGCAGCTGCACCGCGACCTCGACACCGAAACGGCCCTCGACGGACTGATCGTGGACGTCCGCCGCAACCGCGGAGGCCACACTTCCCAGCTTGTGGCGGAACTCATCGGACGCAAGGTCACCGGTTGGAGCATGCCCCGCGGCGAGAAGCCCCGGACCTACCCGCACCACGCACCGCGCGGTCCGGTTATCATCCTGACCGATGAATTCGCCGGCTCCGACGGCGACATCATCACCCAGGTCTCCAAGCTGCGGGGAATCGGCCCGGTCATCGGCACCCGGACGTGGGGCGGCGTCGTCGGCATCGACAACCGCTTTGCCCTGGCCGACGGGACCGGAGTCACCCAGCCCCGGTATGCCACCTGGTTCTCCGGCGGCGTGGGCTGGGGCGTCGAGAATTTCGGCGTCGCCCCTGACATCGAAGTGACCTTCCCGCCGCACGCCTACGCCGCGGGCACCGATCCGCAGCTGGAATACGGCATCGGCGCGCTGAAGGAAATGATCCAGGAGCTGCCCACCGACCGGCCGCCGCTGCGGGAAGGCTACCGCCGGGTGCGTCCCGCGCCGCTTCCCGCCCGCCGGCACGGCCACTAGCGGGCATCTTCGTTAGTTCGTCGGGGGTCTAGGTCTACGGGGCGGGATGGCCCGGCTCATGGACATGCCCCGCGCCGGCCCCGGCGGGTGGACATATTCCGGTTATGCCCGGTCCCGGGTGCGGGGACTGGGCATGTCCCCCCGCGGAGCGGCCCGGCTCCCCGCGGCCCGGCTCCCCGCCGCCGGACGCACTCAACGCTTCACTCGAGCAGCCGGGCGCCCGTGCCGTGACGGTCCTGCCCAGTTGCTTCGACGCCCGGCCCAAAAAGCGCGCGGAATTCCGGGCTTTGCCCGGGGCGGCAGGCGGCCGTACGGCGGGCAACCGGGAAGGAGCGCACCCGTTGGCTGTCTGCGCGCTGGCTGCGCCTGGCAACGTACACGAAAATGACAACCGGACGGGGCATGCCCCGCGCCGGGGCCGGCGGGTGGACATATTCCGGTTATGCCCGGTCCCGGGTGCGGCGAATGGGCATGTCCTCCCGGCGCGAAAAGGTCCTGGCCGCCCGTTAGATTTTTAGAGTCCCCGAAGGCGCTGAACATCGCCGGCTCAAACGGCGAAGGCCCCCGCTCCCTGACCAGCAGGGAACGGGGGCCTTCGCCGTTGGCGCGTCGGGCGTTAGGAGGCCAGAGTCGCGTCCAGGGTGATCTTGATGCCGGTGAGGGCGGCCGAGACGGGGCAGCCCACCTTGGCTTCCTCGGCGATCCGCTGGAATTCGTCTTCCGTGATTCCCGAGATCCGCGCGCTTACGGTCAGGTGGCTGTCCGTGATGCCGGTGCCGGGCACAAACGTGACATCCGCCTTGGTGTTGACTTCCTCGGGGGCGTGACCTGCCTGGGCGAGGGCGAGGCTGAAGGCCATCGAGAAACAGGCCGAGTGCGCCGCCGCGATGAGCTCTTCGGGGCTCGTCTTTCCTTCGGATGCCTCGGCACGCGCCCGCCAGGTGACATCGAAGTTACCGAGGCCGGAGCTGTCCAGGGTCGTGTTGCCGGCGCCCGTCATCAGGTCGCCATTCCATACAGTGTGTGCTGTGCGTGTTGCTGCCATGTCCACTCCTCAAGGTCGTTGTGATCCCACGGATCCGGCGATCCGCCGGATCATGCCGTGTCCCATCCTAGGGATTCGGCGCCTCCTGCGCACCGGTGTCCGCTCTAAGAGGATTGTGACCACGTACAGTGTCGTCATGGAAATCAGCGAACCCGGTGCGGCGCCCTCGGCACGGATCGCCACGATCATGGTCAACGCGGTGGACGCCGAACGCCTGGCCGCGTTCTGGGCCGCACTGCTCGGAACCCGCGTCTCCTCCCGATTCGACCAGTTCGTCTGGCTGACGCCGGCCGGCCCCGGAGCACCGCAGCTGGCCTTCCAGCAGGTCGAAGAACCCACGGCGGGCAGGCGCCGCCTGCACCTTGACATCCACGGCCCTGATCCCGGGGCGCTGCGCGCTCTCGCCGAATCCCTCGGCGCCCGGTTCGTGGAGGGCAATGACCTCGGCGATTTCCACTGGGACGTGATGCACGATCCGGAAGGCAATGAGTTTTGCATCGCCGGCGACTGAGCCATTCCCCGGAACGACGACGGCGACGGAACGACGACGGCGACGCCCCCCGCCCGGGGTGCGTCGCCGTCGTCGTCGCGTTAGTGGCGTATTACTGCCAGAGGGTTGCGATGGCCACGTTTAGGAGGGCCAAGCCGCCGACGCTGTGCGCGAGGCCCTTGCCGACGTCCTCACCTTTTTTGTACTTGCGACGGCCCAGGAAAGCCAGGACACCGACCGCCAGGGCAACGGCGAACTTGACGCCGAGCTTGACGTAGTCCGGATCGGCGAACCTGGGAATCGTCTGTCCCAGGACGGGAATCAGTCCCATCAGGGCGATGCCGGTGAGGAGCTGCAGCATCGCGCCGTCGAACTGGCGGGGATGGACTGTGGGCTTCTTCATCTGGCCGATCCAGATGCCCACGATCATGGCTGCGCCGACGATGTGCAGGAAGACCACGATGTTATAGACAAGTTGCATGGCCTCAGTCTAGCCAGAAGGTTCTACGCACCGTAGTACGACCCGCCCTTGCCACGACACAGCCTGTCCCGGGCACAAAAACGGCGACACCGGTACGGGCGCCGGAGGGTTTCCCTTCCGCTGCCCGCACCGCCGCCGCCGGTGTTCGTGAACGCCTCCACGCCGGAGGCCAGAGGCTAGAGCCCCAGGTCTGCCTCGAACGAGCCCTCTTCGAGGCGTGCCCGCAGGGTCTGCAGGAAGCGTCCCGCGTCGGCGCCGTCCACCAGGCGGTGATCGTACGTCAGGGAGAGGTACATCATCGAACGGATCGCCAGCGAGTCATCGCCGTTCTCGTCGGCGACGACGACGGGCCGCTTGACGATCGCGCCGGTGCCCAGGATGGCCACGTTCGGCTGGTTGATGACCGGGGTGTCGAAGAGCGCGCCCACGGAACCGATGTTCGTGATGGAGAACGTGCCTCCGGAGAGCTCGTCCGGGCCGATCTTGCCCTGGCGGGTGCGCGAGGCAACATCGGCGATCTTGCCGGCCAGGCCGGCGAGGTTCAGGTCGCCGGCCTTGGCGATCACCGGGACCAGCAGGCCCTTTTCGGTGTCCACCGCAATCGCCAGGTGCTCGGCGTTGTGGTAGGTGATCTCCTGCGCTTCCTCGTTGTACTCTGCGTTGAGCTTCGGGTGCTGCTTCAGGGCCTCGGCCACGGCCTTGGCGATGAACGGCAGGAACGTCAGCTTGACGCCGTTGGTGGCGAGGAAGCCATCCTTGGCGGCGGTGCGCAGCTTGGCGATGCGCGTCATGTCCACCTCGTGCACCTGGGTCAGCTGGGCGGAGACATCCAGCGACTCGCGCATGCGGCGGGCAATGACCTGGCGGATCCGCGGGGCCTTCTGCACGCTGCCACGCAGCGAGGAGGGTTCAGCGGAGGGACGTGCGGCCGGAGCAGCGGACGCTGCCGGTGCGGCTGCCGCGGGGGCCGGAGCTGCCTTGGCCTCCGCGGCTGCCAGCACGTCCTGCTTGCGGATACGGCCGCCGACGCCGGTGCCGGCGAGTGTGCTGATGTCAACACCCTGCTGGTTGGCCAGCTTTCGGACCAGAGGAGTGACGTAGCCGGACTCGGCCGGCGCAGCAGCCTGGCTGGCCTGCGGGGCGGCCGGAACTGCCTGCGGGGCGGCCGGAACTGCCGCCTTCTCGGGTGCAGCAGGAGCGGGAATCTCCTGCTTGGGTGTCTCCTGCTTGGGGGCCTCGGCGGGGGCCGGAGCAGCCGGGGCCTCCTGCTTGGGGGCCTCAGGAGCAGGAGCCGCGGCAGGTGCCGCCGCGGCGGCGGATCCGATCACGGCCAGGACGGCGCCCACCTCGGCCGTTTCATCCTCGTTGACGCGGATTTCCTGCAGTGTGCCCGCAACGGGGGACGGGATCTCGGTGTCAACCTTGTCGGTGGAAACCTCGAGCAGCGGCTCGTCCACCTCGACGGCGTCGCCGATGCTCTTGAGCCAGCGCGTAACGGTGCCTTCTGTGACGCTCTCGCCGAGTGCGGGGAGCGTGACTTCGTGGCTGTCGCCGGCCGTGGCGGCGGCGGGGGCTGCGGCCGCGGGTGCTTCCTTGGCGGGTGCTTCGGCAGACGGAACCTCGGCAGGTGCTTCCTCAACGGGGGCCTCAGCGGCTGCCTCGGCGGCGGGGGCCTCAGCGGCTGCCTCGGCGGCGGGGGCGGCTTCGCCTGCGGAACCGGAGCCATCGCCAATGCGGACCAGAGCGGCGCCGACCTCAGCGGTCTCGTCTTCGGCGACGAGGATTTCCTCGATCACGCCGGCGATCGGAGAAGGGATCTCGGTGTCTACTTTGTCGGTGGAAACTTCGAGCAGCGGCTCGTCCACCTCTACCCGGTCACCTACCTGCTTGAGCCAGCGGGTGACGGTTCCTTCGGTGACACTCTCACCGAGGGCGGGCAAGTTAACGGTTTCAGACATGTCGTCCCCGTTCTCCTTATTGATCTTTTGTGCGGATGATTGCTGCCTTGTTCGAGCTTAGTGCACCCGGTTTTTATGCCGGATGCACTAAGCCCTGAGTTCTTGCGGTGGTGCGGGCGGAACTGCTAGCCGTGAAGCGGCTTGCCGGCCAGGGCCAGGTGCGCCTCGCCCAGGGACTCGTTCTGGGTCGGGTGGGCATGGACCAGCTGGGCCACGTCCTCCGGGTAGGCTTCCCAGTTCACGATCAGCTGGGCTTCGCCGATCTGCTCGCCCATGCGGGCGCCGATCATATGGACGCCGATCACGGGGCCGTCCTTCTGCCGGACCAGCTTGACCAGGCCGGTGGTGCCCAGGATGGAGCTCTTGCCGTTGCCGGCAAGGTTGTATTCCTGGGTCTGGATCTGGTCGTCGCCGAACTTGGCCTTGGCGGCCTTCTCCGTGTAGCCCACCGTGGCGATTTCAGGCTCGGAGTAGGTGACCTTGGGGATGTTGACGTCTTCGACGATGACGGGCTTCAAGCCGGCGATTTCTTCGGCGACGAAGATGCCCTGCTGGTAGCCGCGGTGCGCGAGCTGGACGCCCGGGACGATGTCGCCCACGGCGTAGACGTTGCCGACGCCGGTGTGGAGGCGTTCGTTCGTGATGACGAAGCCGCGGTCGATGGTCAGCCCTGCGTCCTCGTAGCCCAGGTTGGCCGTGACGGGGCCGCGGCCGACGGCCACGAGCATCAGGTCGGCTTCGAAGGTCTTGCCGTCGACCAGGGTGACCTTGACGCCGTCGGCGTTCTGCTCGACGCCCTGGAAGAAGATGCCGGTGGAGAACTTGATGCCGCGCTTCTTGAAGGCGCGCTCAAAGCTCTTGACGATCGTCGCGTCCTCGTTCGGGACCAGCGACGGCAGGCCTTCGATGATGGTGACATCGACGCCGAAGGACTTCCAGACGGAAGCGAACTCGACGCCGATCACGCCGCCGCCCAGGATGATCGCGCTCTTGGGGATGTAGTCCATGGTGAGGGCTTCGTCGGAGGTGATGACCTTGCCGCCGATTTCCAGGCCCGGCAGGGTGCGGGAGTAGGAGCCGGTCGCGAGGACAATGTTCTTGCCCTTGTAGGCGGTGCCGTTCACGACGATGGCGTCGGTGCCCTGGAGCTTGCCTTCACCCTCAATGACCGTGATGCCCTTTTTGCCCTTGATCAGACCCTGCAGGCCCTTGAACTTGCCGGCAATGATGCCGTCCTTGTAGGCGTTGACCGCGGTGATGTCGATGCTGTCGAGCGTGACATTGACGCCGTACTTCGCCGAGTCACGGGCGTGGTCGGCCAGTTCCGCGGAGTGCAGCAGAGCCTTGGTGGGGATACAGCCGTTGTGCAGGCAGGTGCCGCCCAGCTTGCCCTTTTCGATCAGGCCGACGGTGAGGCCAAGCTGAACGGCCCGCAGGGCAGTTGCGTAGCCGCCGCTGCCGCCGCCGAGTACCAGGATGTCGAATTCTTGCGCAGTTGCCTGATCGGCCACTAAAACGCTCCCTCGCGTGAACGATGACACGAGAGTACGCATCATCTGGTCTTGGAACTTCCTGCCGTGATTATGCCAGCAGGCGCGTTCCCTTTCATTTGTGACTACCGGAGTTCACCTTAGCGAACCACTAATACATGCTCCACCTTGCCGTGGCGTTTGTGGAGCGCTTGTGTCCAGTGTCACGCGGCTTTGTGCCCGGGGGATCAGGCCCGCGGGCACAGAGCCGCGCGCCCTGCTAGACGGTCTTGGCCAGGATGTCCTCGACGTAGGCCACCAGGGTGCGCACCGTGCTGCCGGTGCCCTGCTTGTGGTTGTAGCCGTACGGGCTGCCGTTGTTGAAGGACGGGCCGGCAATGTCGATGTGCGCCCAGGGAATCTGCTCCCCGTCCTTGCCCTTCCCGACGAATTCCCGCAGGAACACGGCGGCGGTCATCATGCCGCCGTGGCGTTCGCCGATGTTGGCGATGTCGGCAACCTGCGAATCGAGGCTGGGCCGCAGTTCCTCGGGCAGCGGCATCGGCCAGACCAGCTCGCCGGCGCGGTCAGCGGCGGCCTTGAGCGGTGCGGTGACGGCGTCGGAGCCCATGATGCCGGCGGTGCGGTCGCCCAGGGCGATCAGCTGTGCGCCGGTCAGGGTGGCGACGTCGATGATGGCGTCCGGGAACTCCTGGCTCGCGGCCACGATGCCGTCGGCCATGACCAGGCGGCCCTCGGCGTCCGTGTTCAGGACCTCGACGGTCTTGCCGCCGAAGATCGTCAGGACATCGGCGGGGCGCTGGGCGGCACCGGAGGGCATGTTTTCCGCGATGCAGAGCCAGGCGGTCGCCTTGACGGGCAGGCCCAGGCCGGCGATGGCCAGCACAGTGTTGAGGACGACGGCGGCGCCGGCCATGTCGGACTTCATGTCGCCCATGCCCAGGTGCGGCTTGAGCGAGATGCCGCCGGTGTCGAAGGTGATGCCCTTGCCGACGAGGGCGATCTTGGCCGTGGCCCTGGCGGGCGCGTATTCGACCTTGACCAGGCGCGGCTGGCGGGTGGAGCCCTTGCCGACGCCGAGGATACCGCCGAAGCCCTCCTTTTCAAGGCGCTTCTCGTCCCACACGGTCACCTTGACGGGCAGGCCCTTGGAGAGTTCCTTGGCGGCATCGGCAAAGGATTCGGGGAAGAGGTGGCTCGGCGGCTGGTTGACCAGGGAGCGGGTGGCGTTGACGGCCCGGCCGATCAGGGCAGCGCGGTCCAGGACGGCCTTGAGGCCCTTGTCCGCGGCAAGGCCGGTGACGATCACGACGTTCTTCACCGGGTCCTTGAGGCCTTCCTTGGAGGAGCGGTACTCGGTGAACGAGTAGGCGCCCATCGCGGCACCCTCGGCGACGGCGGCGACGTCGCCCAGGGTCGACGTCGGAAGCGCGAGCGTGACGGTAGTGACGCCGGCCAGTTGGCGGACGGCCGAGCCGGCGGCGCGGCGCAGGGTCTCCTCGGTGAGTGCCGGGCTGGCGGCAACCTTGCCGACGCCGGCGAGTACGAGAATGCCGGCTCCGGCTTCGGTCAGTCCGGGCAGGCGGTGCGCCTGGTCCGCTGCCCCGGTGATGCCAAGAACGCCCAGTGATTCCGCCAGCGCCTCGGCGGCCTTGGCCGTCAATGGATTGCTGAGCAGGACGGGACCGTCCGTGCCCTGTCCCACGCCGATGACGAGGGCGTCGCTGGGGGACTTCTTGAGATCCCCGGCGATTGCACGAAGTGTGACTTCAGTATTCTTGACCACGAGGACAGTCCTCAATTCTCTGTGATTTTTCGGCAGGAACTGCATGTTTGGCGTCCTGTCATGGAACCTGCGCCGCAGTTGGTTTGAGACGCAGGCTAAGTGTCTTCAAGCCGTCATAAGGCCAGTTCCGATCGTAGTCTCTCGCCGGTGCGGGTGTTCAATTGAATGAGAGCTGGAGCACATCACTGGGAGGAATGCCCCCGCGCCTCCGGACGTTGTAGCAGATATCGGCGCAGCTGACGGTGGCGTCTGCGCCCCCAGGGCGGTACTTGCTGGCATCAACCGCCGCGCAGGACTCGGTCCGCCCCCTCCAACCGCCTACGACGAAAGGAACATGCCGTGATTGAACGGATTTCCGGCTCATTGCTGGACCCTGAATCGCTCTACTTGCGTGATGACGCGCTGTTCCACAGCCCGGAGCTGCGCGGACTGAACCTCGTTATGGGATTCACAGGCTTTGCCGACGCCGGCCACGTCGTCAAGCAGATCACCGCCGAAATGCTGGATACCCTCGACGCCGAGATGATCGTCCAGTTCGACGCCGACCAACTGATCGACTACCGGACCCGGCGCCCCCAGGTGAGCTTCGTCGAGGACCATCTGCAGGATTACCAGGCGCCGAGCCTGGCGCTGTACCGGCTGGTGGACGGGCTCGGCAGCCCGTTTCTTCTCCTGTCCGGGTTTGAACCGGACCTGCAGTGGGAACGCTTCGCCCGCGCCGTCGTCGGAATTGTCGAAGAGCTGGACGTCAATCTGGTGACCTGGATCCATTCCATCCCGATGCCCGTTCCGCACACCCGCCCCGTAGGGGTGACCGTCCATGGCAACCGCCCGGACCTGATCGAGGGAATCTCGATGTGGAAGCCGACCGTCGAGGTGCCGGCCGCGGTGGGCCACATCCTGGAGCTGCGATTGGTGGAGGGCGGCCGCAACGTGGCCGGCTACGTCATGCACGTGCCGCACTATCTTGCCGAGGCCGAGTACCCGACGGCGGCCGTCGCCGGGCTGGAATACCTAGGTGCCGCCGCCTCGCTTATGCTGCCCACGGACCGGCTCCGCGAGGCGGGCCGGGAAGTCGGCCGCCAGATTGCTGAACAAATAGCCGCGTCCGAGGAAGTCCAGCAGGTGGTGTCCCGGCTCGAGACGCGCTACGACGAGAAGGCCGAGGGGACGGTGCGGCGTTCACTGCTCGCCGACGAGAACGACCAGCTGCCCAACGCGGACGCCCTCGGCGCCGCGGTGGAGGCCTACCTGGCCCGTAAGGAACCCGGCGAATAAATACTACTTTTCACTCCCACGGGCATAATGGGGGTGTGACTTCACCCCGCGCCTGGCTGATCTGGATCATCGGGGTCTTCGCGTACCTCGTCGCGGTCAGCCAGCGCACGTCTTTCGGTGTGGTGGGGCTGGAGGCCACCGAGCGCTTCCACGCCAGCGCGGCCGAAATCTCCTTCTTCACCGTGCTGCAGCTCCTCGTCTACGCCGGGCTGCAGATCCCCGTGGGCGTGCTCGTGGACCGGTTCGGCTCCCGCGCCATGATTACCGGCGGCGCCCTGCTGATGGGTCTCGGGCAGCTCCAGCTGGCCTTCGCCGAGAACATCCCGGGCGGTGTGCTGGGCCGGGTGCTGGTGGGCGCCGGCGACGCCATGACCTTTATCGCCGTGATCCGGCTGATCCCGCTCTGGTTCGCCCCGGCCCGGGTGCCGCTGCTCACCCAGCTCACCGGGATGTCAGGGCAGCTCGGCCAGCTCTTCAGCGTGGTGCCGTTCGCGATGATCCTTCACTCCGCCGGCTGGACTCCGGCTTTCCTCACGCTGGCCGCGATGTCCGCCCTCGCCCTCGTCCTGGTGGCGGTCCTGCTGCAGGACCTGCCGCCGGGTCATCCGCCCCCGGCACCGTCCCAGGGGCTGCGCGCCACCGGCGTTTCGCTGGCCCACGCGTGGCGGCAGCCCGGCACGCGGCTGGGGCTGTGGAGCCACTTCACCGTCCAGTTCAGCGGCACCGTGTTCGCCATGACCTGGGGCTACCCCTTCCTGATCTCCGCCCAGGGCCTGGATACTCCTGCGGTCTCGGCGCTGATGACGCTCTACGTCGCCGCCGCCATCGCCGCCGGCCCGCTGATGGGCAGCTTTGTGGCCAGGCACCCGCTGCGGCGGTCCACCATGGTGCTGCTGATTTCGGCAGCCACCGCCGCGGCCTGGTCCGCCGTGCTCCTCATTCCAGGCCGGTCCCCGATTTGGCTGCTGGCAGCCCTCGTGGTGGTGCTGGCCGTCGGCGGACCGGGCTCCATGATCGGCTTCGACTTCGCCCGGACCTTCAACCCGGCCCACCGGATCGGCACCGCCACCGGGATCGTCAACGTGGGGGGTTTTATCGCCGCCCTCGTGGCCATCTTCCTGATCGGCCTGGTTCTCGACGTACTGCACGCCACAGGCTTCTCCCGGGGCGAGCTGTACGGGATCGACCCGTTCCGGATCGCCCTGAGCATCCAGTTCCTGCTGCTGGCGGTCGGCGCCACAGCCATCATCGCCATCCGGCGGAAGGTGCGCCGCCAGATGGCGGCGCAGGGTGTGGTGGTGCCCCCGCTGCGCACGGCCCTCGCCCGGCAGCGCAGGCTCAGCGCGGAACGCCGCCGCACGTCCTGACCCCGGGGTGGCCTCCGCAGTTGCCCTGGCACGTTCTCCACATAGGGGAATTGGAGCTATCACCAGGACGCGGCCGGCGACGAAGCTGGCGTTATGACAGCTCCCGATCACCTGAGAATCACCGGCCCCGAGGACATCCTCGGCTTCATCCCGCATTCACTGGGCTACTGGCCCGCCCTCAGCCTCGTGGCCATAACCCTGCAGGGCAAACGCCTCGGCGCCACCCTGCGGGTAGACCTGCCCGACGACGGCGCGGGCGGCCAGGGCGGTTCGCCCGCAGCGGCCCGCTTCGCCCGCAGTGTGGCGTCCTACCTGGAGGCCGACGAGGAGGCGGACGGCTCGTTGCTCGCCTTCTTCACCGGGGTCGACGGGGACGGAAGCGCAGTCGCCGTGCTCTTGCAGGAGCTGGAGCACGCGCTGGCGGAAGCAGGCATGCCGGTACGGGATGCCTGGCTTATTGGCACCGACTACTGGCGCAACGCCTACTGCAGCGACCCTTCGTGTTGCGGCACGCCCGGCCGGCCCATCGACGAGATTCGGAACAGCCGGCTCAACGCGGAGATGGTCTTCCGAGGCAGCACCGTTGGTTCCGCCCCCGGCGACCCGGCGCCGGCGCCGCGATGCGAGGATGCGGCGGTCCTGGCAGCCGAGGAGGACTGGGCGCAGCTGTTCGCCGGACGACGGCGGGAGCGTCCACAGTTCACCGAGGCGCTGGAGATCTGGACCCGGGTGCTGCAGGCCCCGCCCGGACAGGAGATTCCTGCGGGCCTGGCTGGCTATCTGCGCGCCACCCTCTGCGTCCCGGCCTGGCGGGACGCAGTTCTGGTGATGGCGGCCGCCGGGGCGGCCGCAGCCGATCGCGGTGCGGAAGACTTCGGCGTGTTCGACGACGATTCCACGCCCCTTCGTGGCAGTACCGCCCCTGCGCCCGACCGCGCACGGCAGGGTCCGCGGCTGCCGCTGCCCCTGCCCCCGCTCGATGGCTTTCCGCCGCAGGCGCTTCCCGGTGGCGCTGCCAACGGCGCCGGTGGCGTGCCGGTGGAGGTGCCGGCGTATGGGGAAGTACTGCTGGGCCTCGCACCTCCGGTGCCGGACTGGTCCCTGATGGGGCGCCTGGAACGGGTCCTCGTCCAACTGGCGGTGTCCGGCGGCGAAGCCGGGGCGGCCGCGCTCACCGGGCGCGGCTGGATTGAGTGGTGCCGCGGCAAAGGTTCCTACGCGGACGCCCTGTTCAGCCTCGCCGAGGAGGAATACCCGGGCTACAGGCTGGCGGAACTGCTGGCGGAACTCGTCCGGCGCGGGACGCTGTGCGGCTGGGCGGGCCGGAAGGACTCCGCCTGGCAGAAGTTCGCGGCCGACGTGGCCTGACGACACGGCATGACGACGGACGACTCCGAGGCTGGCCAAAATATTGCCCCCGCTTCGCCCCGGCACGGCACCCCTTCCGAAAATCATGAGACAATGATTGCCGAGACCCGGTTGGGTCCGTGTATTAAGTGCTCGTAGTGAACCCCGGAAACAGGGAACATTACGGTCCTCCCGGCAGTTCTACATAGTGGCTCTGCCGGCCGTGACCGCGCCTGATGTGAAACACGGACTTGACAGGGTCATAGTGGTGTTGCCCGTATGGTGATTCCGCAGACCGCTGCTAGAAAGGTTTTCTGTGACCCCGTCTTCCGCGAAGAAGGAACCCGCCGACCAGGCCGTATTGTCCCCCGAGGAGAAGAAGGCGGCGACGAACGCAAAGCGCGCCGCCACGCGTGCAGCCAATAAGGCTGTCAAAGACGCTGCCTTGGCCGAAGGCGACGACACCGCATCGGCAGTCGCCAAGCCTGAACCCAAAAAACGCGGGCCCAAGCCCGGTGCCAAGGCCGCGGCTCAGGCCGCCGGCAAAGCCGCCCGCGGCGACGACGACGATGACGACGCCGAAGTCGACCTCGACGAGGTAGCCGCCGTCGAGATCGGCGAAGACGGCGAAGAGATCCCTGCCAAGGCCGCCGCAGCCCCCACCGGGTCCGGCTTTGTCTACTCCGACGCCGACGACGACGACGCCCCCGTGCAGCAGGTCATGTCGGCCGGCGCCACCGCGGACCCCGTCAAGGACTACCTGAAGCAGATCGGCAAGGTCGCCCTGCTGAACGCCGAGCAGGAAGTGGACCTCGCCTTGCGCATCGAGGCGGGCCTGTTCGCCGAGGAGAAGATCAACGCCGACGACGGGTCCATGGATCCGAAGCTCAAGCGTGAGCTCGAATTCGTCATCCACGACGGCAAGCGCGCCAAGAACCACCTGCTGGAGGCCAACCTCCGCCTTGTGGTGTCCCTGGCCAAGCGCTACACCGGCCGCGGGATGCTGTTCCTGGACTTGATCCAGGAAGGCAACCTGGGCCTGATCCGTGCGGTCGAGAAGTTCGACTACACCAAGGGCTTCAAGTTCTCCACCTATGCGACCTGGTGGATCCGCCAGGCGATTACCCGCGCCATGGCAGACCAGGCCCGCACCATCCGTATCCCGGTCCACATGGTGGAGGTCATCAACAAGCTGGCCCGCGTGCAGCGCCAGATGCTGCAGGACCTTGGCCGCGAACCCACCCCGGAAGAGCTGGCCCTCGAGCTGGATATGACGCCGGAAAAGGTCGTTGAGGTCCAGAAGTACGGCCGCGAGCCGATCTCCCTGCACACGCCGCTGGGCGAGGACGGCGACTCCGAATTCGGTGACCTCATCGAGGACTCCGAGGCCGTCGTCCCGGCCGATGCCGTCAGCTTCACCCTCCTGCAGGAACAGCTGCACTCGGTCCTGGACACGCTTTCCGAGCGCGAAGCGGGTGTTGTGGCGATGCGCTTCGGCCTGACCGACGGACAGCCGAAGACTTTAGACGAAATCGGCAAGGTCTACGGCGTGACGCGTGAGCGGATCCGCCAGATCGAATCCAAGACCATGTCCAAGCTGCGGCACCCGTCGCGCTCACAGGTCCTGCGCGACTACCTGGACTAATCGCGGGCACTAACGCAACGCGGGGTCACATCGCGCCCATAATCTTCGGATGAATGGGCGCGATGTGACCCCGCGTTGCTTTAAAAGCACCAGGGCCCCTCCGGATGGGAGGAGCCCTGGCTTGAGTGGTTTCAGCTCAGCTCAGTTCAGCTTGGCTGAACGCGAACGGTCTAGTCGACCGGAACCGGTGCCTTCTCCTGAAGGCGGCTGGTCTCGTCGTGCCAGTCTGAGCTGAGCGGCCTCAGTGTCGGTTCCACGGCGCGTGCGTGGTGGCCGCAGAAAAGAAGCTCACCGCCGGAAGCGCCGAGAACAACCCGGACATATGCCTGTGCTCCGCAACGATCGCACCGGTCAACGGTGGTGAGTGTGCGGTCCGCAACTGCTGTTGTCATGTTCGGCCTCCTTGGTAGATCGGTATACCTATATAACCAGCATTCGGAGCCAAACCATCGCAAGTTTGCCGGACTTTCGCTGTACGCGTATCACGTCTGCATAACGGGTTCCGTGGACTCCGGGGGTAGGGGGAGTGGCAACCCGGCGGGGGGCTGCGCTGCGACTACCCTAGGAAGAGCGCCAAAATGCCCTGCGCGTCCATCGTGACCGTCCCTTCCTGAAGGAGTTTCCGACCCGTGGCACCGAGTTCTGACTACACTGCCCGGCATCTCTCTGTGCTGGAAGGCCTCGAAGCCGTCCGCAAGCGCCCGGGCATGTACATCGGCTCTACGGATTCACGCGGGCTGATGCACTGCCTGTGGGAAATCATCGACAACTCCGTGGATGAGGCGCTGGCCGGCTTCGGTCACGACATCAAGATCATCCTGCACTCGGACAACTCCGTAGAAATCCACGACGACGGCCGCGGCGTCCCGGTGGACATCGAACCGAAGACCGGACTGAGCGGCGTCGAAGTTGTTTTCACGAAACTGCACGCCGGCGGCAAGTTCGGCGGAGGCTCCTACACCGCCTCCGGAGGCCTGCACGGCGTCGGCGCGTCCGTCGTGAACGCGCTGTCCGCACGCCTGGACGTCGAGGTGGACCGCGGCGGCAAGACCTATAAAATGTCCTTCCGCCGGGGCGAGCCCGGCCGCTTCAAAGACACCGGCACCAAGCCGGACCCGGCCTCGGTGTTCGCGCCGTTCGTTGACGGCTCGGTCCTCGACGTCATCGGCAAGGCGAAGCGCGGCGTGACCGGCACGCGGATCCGCTACTGGGCGGACCGGCAGATCTTCACCCCGGACGCCAAGTTCTCCTACGACGAACTCGCCGCCCGCGCGCGCCAGACCTCCTTCCTGGTCCCCGGGCTCAAGCTGACGGTCCGGGACGATCGCCGGGCTGCCGGCACCCCGGGCGAGGCCGGCCCGCACGAAGAGGTCTTCCACCACGACGGCGGCCTGGCCGAGTTTGTCGAGTTCCTCGCCGCCGATCCGGCCGTCACGGACATCTGGCGGCTGCACGGCGCCGGCAAGTTCAAGGAAACCGTCCCGGTTATCGATGAGAAGGGCCACAGCCAGCTGGCGGAGGTCGAGCGCGACTGCGAGGTCGACGTCGCCCTGCGCTGGGGCATCGGTTACGACAGCACCGTGCGCAGCTTCGTGAACATCATTTCAACCCCCAAGGGCGGCACCCACCAGACCGGTTTCGAACAGGCCCTGCTCAAGACTTTCCGCAAGGCGGTCGAAACGAACGCCCGCAAACTCAAGGCCGGCAACGACAAGATCGAAAAGGACGACATCTTCGCCGGTCTCACCGCGGTCCTCACCGTCCGCCTTGCCGAGCCGCAGTTCGAGGGCCAGACCAAGGAAATCCTGGGCACCTCAGCCGTCCGCGCGATCGTGGCGAAGGTTGTCGAGCAGGAAATCAACGCCAAGCTGACCTCGGCGAACCGCAACGACAAGGCCCAGTCGGCTCTGCTGCTGGAAAAGGTCGTCAGCGAGATGAAGTCCCGCATTTCGGCCCGGGTCCACAAGGAGACCCAGCGCCGCAAGAATGCCCTGGAAACCTCGTCGATGCCCACCAAGCTCGCGGACTGCCGCACGGACGACGTCGCGCGGTCCGAGCTGTTCATCGTCGAAGGCGACTCCGCGCTCGGCACCGCCAAACTCGCGCGGTCCTCCGACTTCCAGGCGCTGCTGCCCATCCGCGGCAAGATCCTCAACGTTCAAAAGGCGTCGGTGGGCGACATGCTCTCCAATGCCGAATGCGCCGCCCTCATCCAGGTGGTGGGCGCGGGCTCCGGCCGGAGCTTCGACATCAGCGCCGCCCGCTATGGCAAGGTCATTCTTATGACCGACGCCGACGTCGACGGCGCCCACATCCGGACGCTGCTGCTGACGCTGTTCTTCCGCTACATGCGCCCGATGATCGATGGGGGCCGCGTGTTCGCCGCCGTCCCGCCGCTGCACCGGGTTGAGGTCATCAACGCCGGCCAGAAGGCCAACGAGATGATCTACACCTACTCCGAGGCGGAGCTTCACGTGCTGCTGGCCAGGCTCGCCAAGGAAGGCAAACGCTACAAGGAGCCAATCCAGCGGTACAAGGGCCTGGGCGAGATGGACGCGGAGCAGTTGGCCGAGACCACCATGGACCCGCGGCACCGCACTCTGCGCAAGGTCGGGATCGAAAACGCCAAGCAGGCAGAGGACACCTTCGACCTGCTGATGGGATCCGACGTCGCGCCGCGCAAGGACTTCATCATTGCCGGCGCCGCGGGCCTGGACCGGGAGCGGATCGACGCCTGACCCGGCTGTTCGTCGTCAGCCGAGCAGGCCGGGAACGATCAGCAGCGCCGTCGGCACTGCCAGGAGCAGCAGGCAGGTCGCCAGGACGGCCAGCCGCAGCGGCTCCGGGAGGGGAGGCTGCGGTGAGAGCAGGCGGCTGACCCGTGAGGCCGTGGTTCGCGCCGAGCCGGACCCGCCGGTGGCACCGGGCTGGCCGGGCTGGCCACTCTCCGGCTCCTCCTCGCCGAACGCCATCCGTCCGGCCGGGGTGCCGGGGGATCCGCTGGCCACGATCGCGATGGCCTTGATCAGGGTGGATTTACTCTCCGTTTTCAGTGCGACGTCGTCCGCGAGCATTTCGATCAGGGAGTTGACCGCTTCCTGTGCCAGCCGGGTGGTGGGCAGCCACGGAAGCGCCTGCCGCCAGGCCGCGAAGGCCCAGAGCAGGAGATGGTGGCGCTGGCTCAGGTGCGCGTTCTCGTGGAGCAGCACCGCCCGGAGTTCTGCGGGTTCCAGCGCGGCCAGGAGCCCATCGGAGAGGACGGTGACGGAGCGCGCGCCGCCCGGCAGGCAGTACGCCACGGGAGACTCAAGGTTGAGCACCATGGTCCGGGGGCCGTCAGCGGACGGTGAGGCGAGCAGGTCCAGCAGTTCCCGGTGCCTCCGCCGCTGCCGCTGAATCCTGTAGTAGGTCAGCAGCAAGGTGAATACGAGGTGTGCCGTCAGCAGCGCCGCGGCGGAGAGTGCAAAGATGTGCCAGAACCCGAGCGCAGTGGTGGGCGCGTTCCTGAACACCATGCCGGCGAGGGCACTGAGCCCGGCCAGCAGGTTGTCGCCGAGCGGCTCCAGCCCGTAGACGAGCATGGCACCGATCATCGACAGCCCACCAGCCAGGGCGATTGTCTGCCAGAGCAGCATCGCCGTGAACGGGGAGCGTGCCGGCCAGCGGGCGCGGGAAAGCAGGATAGGCACCGGCCATGCCAGCACTATCGCCAGGACCGCCAGAAACCATGAGGTCCAGAACATACGACGCTAGCTGAGGCCCAGCAGTTTGCGCAGCGTTTCGGCCTCGGTGTCGGTGACGGTGCCAATAAAACGCGCCAGCACGGCCTCACGGTCCGGGGCGGACCCGAGAACCTCATGCATCAGCTCCGCGGTGTGTTCCTCGCGGCTGGAGACGGCCTGGTAGCGGTGCGGGCGGGTGCCGCGTTCGCGCTCGACCAGCCCCTTCCGCTCGAGGCGGGACAGTACGGTAAGCACCGTGGTGACGGCCAGGTCCTTGCCCTCGTGGCCGGCGGTGCCGACCCCGGGGCGCGTGGTCTGAGCCAGCATGTCCCGCAGGGTGTTGGCAGTTGCAGCCTCTGGGCCCGCCCAGAGCAGGTCCATCACTGCCCGTTCCAGTTCACCGAGACTCGCCATTCCATACGTCCTTCTTGAGGGCCGCCCGGCTCAGATGCTGTACCGGGCGGTGTGTGAATACTCCAGCCCTAAATTTACCGCGTTTTGCACAGACTTTCTACATGAGGTAGAACAAGCCGGCTTCGGCGCGTCGCCGATGCCGGGTCGGCAGGGCCGACGGCGCCATGGCCCTGGCGCTGACGGCGGCAGCCACACACCGCCTCCGGTGCTGCCACGGGTCACCGGCGCCTCCATTGCGGGCCGTGTCGAGCCGTGGGGGTCTGGTGTGCGGGGACCTCTCAATTTGTTCTACACTCTGTAGAAGTATTGTTTCTACATGACGTAGAAGTTTCCCGCCTAAGCAAAAAGTAGGGACTGCCTTGGACGCCTTGGAAATCGCACGGTGGCAATTCGGAATCACCACTGTCTATCACTTCATGATGGTGCCGCTCACGATCGGCCTTGGCCTGGTCGTGGCCGTGATCCAGACGCTCTGGCACCGCACCGGCCGGCCGGAGTACCTGAGGATGACCAAGTTCTGGGGCAAGCTGTTCCTGATCAACTTCATCATGGGCGTCGCGACGGGCATCGTGCAGGAGTTCCAGTTCGGGATGGCCTGGAGCGAATACAGCCGCTTCGTCGGGGACGTGTTCGGGGCGCCGCTGGCTATGGAGGCCCTCCTCGCCTTTTTTGTGGAATCCACTTTCCTGGGCCTCTGGATCTTCGGCTGGAAGCAGCTCAAGCCCGGCGTCCATCTTGCCTGCCTCTGGATCGCGGTCATCGGCTCGGTTTTCTCTGCCTACTTCATCATCGTGGCCAACAGCTGGATGCAACACCCGGTGGGCGTCGAGATGGTTGACGGCCGGCCGGTCATGACCGACGCCTGGGCCGTCTTCACCAACAACACCGCGCTCGTCGCCGTCCCGCACACCCTCTTCGGCGCCCTCGCCGTCGCCGGGTCCTTCCTGCTGGGAATCGCCTGGTACCACCTCTGGCGCCGCCGCCACGACGGCATCGACACCGTCGGCCCCGACGGTAAAGTCATCCCCGGCGAGGCGGCCATTCCGGGCCGGGACCGGACCGACCACGCCGTCTGGATCCGCTCGCTGCGGATCGGCGCCGTCGTCGCGATGATCTCCTTCGCCGGCACCGCTGTCACCGGCGACCTGCAGGGCAAGCTCATGTTTGAACAGCAGCCGATGAAGATGGCGGCCGCCGAGGCGGCCTGTCACGACGGCACCGGCTTCTCCATCCTCAGCGTCGGCAACATCGGCTCCAAGAACTGCGACGAGGTAGTCGCCGTGATCGAGGTGCCCGGCATCCTGTCCTTCCTGGCCAAAGGCGACTTCACCACCGAAGTCAAAGGGGTGAACAGCCTGCTGGACCAGTACAAGGCAGACTACGGAACCCACTTGCCGGACAACCCGATCTACGGTGACCGGGCCGGCCAGGAAATCCAGTACGTCCCCGTCATGGAAGTTACGTACTGGGGGTTCCGGATGATGATCGGCTTCGGCGGAATCGCGGCGTTCGCGTCGCTCGTTGCGTTGTGGATCACCCGCAAGGGAACCGTCCCCGCCTCCCGCGGACTCATGCGGCTGGCCGTGTTCGGCATCATGGCGCCCTTCGGGGCCAACGCGGCCGGCTGGATTTTCACCGAGATGGGCCGGCAACCGTTCGTCGTCGCGCCGAACCCGGATCCCAGCGGGATAGACCAGGTCTTTATGTTTACCGCCGCGGCCGTCTCCCCGGGTGTGTCGGCCGGTGAGCTGCTCACGTCCCTGGTGGTGCTGACCGCCGTGTACGCCGTGCTCCTTGTGGTCGAGGTCAAGCTGCTGGTCAAGTACATCCGGGGAGGCGTCGTGTCGGCCATGCCGGAACTCGTGCACGCCCCCGGTGACGAAAACGGGGACGGCACGCCCAAGGGCGGTGGTCCCGGCAAGCCCGGGGCCGATGACGTCCTGGCCTTCGCCTACTAACGCCCCCAAGAAGCGCACCCAGGAACAGAGGATATTCAGCATGGAACTGCTACCCACCATCTGGTTCATCGCCATCGCGGTGCTCTGGACGGGCTATCTCTTTCTCGAGGGCTTTGACCTGGGCGTCGGCATGCTCATGAAGGGATTCGCACGGAACAACAAAGAGCGCCGAGTCCTGCTCAACACGATCGGCCCGGTCTGGGACGGCAACGAGGTCTGGCTCCTGACCGCCGGCGGCGCCACCTTCGCGGCCTTCCCGTTCTGGTACGCCTCACTGTTCTCCGCCCTGTACCTGCCGCTGCTGCTTGTCCTCGTGGCCCTGATCTTCCGCGCCGTGGCCTTCGAATACCGAGGCAAGGTGGACAATCCGCGGTGGCGGGCCCGCTGGGACTGGGCCATCTCGCTCGGCTCCCTCGTGGCGGCCTTCGGCGTCGGCGCCGCCCTGGCGCTCACCACGACGGGACTGCCGCTGAACGCCAACGGCGACCGCGAAGGCGGCCCGTTCGCGTGGTTCAGCGCCTACGCCGTCCTGGGCGGACTCGCCGTCGTCGGATTCTCGCTGCTGCACGGGCTCGCCTTCCTGGCCCTGAAGACCGACGGCGACATCCGGCACCGGGCCCGCCGGTGGTTCGTTCGGCTCCTGCCGGTGCTGCTGCTGCCGATCGCCGGGTGGGCGGTGAGCCTGCAGCTGCTCAGCGGCGAGGCCTGGACGGTGGTTGCCGTTGTTGCCGCGGTCGTGGCCGCCGCCCTGGCCTGGAACTTCGCCCGCAGCGGTGCGGAGGGCAGGGCGTTCCTGTCCCTCGGCGCCTTCCTGCTGCTCGGCAGCGCCTCGATCTTCGGCGCTGCCTTCCCCGTGGTGCTGCCCTCCACGCTGAACCCGGACTTCAACCTGACCGTCTCCAACGCTTCCTCCTCGGACTACACCCTGGGGCTGATGACCGTTGTCGCCTGCATCGGGCTGCCGCTGGTCCTCGCCTACCAGGCGTGGACGTACTGGGTATTCCGGCGCCGGGTGAGCGACGCGCACATCCCCGAGGCCCACAGCTTCCTCCCCGCCATCGCCGCCAAAGCCCTGGCGCCCAAGGACTAGCACCTGATGAGACCGCAGTTCCCCGCCGGACCCGCCAACCAGGCCGCCCTCTACCTGCTGGGCCTGCTCGCAGCCCTCAAGGCCCTGTCCCTCGTGCTGATCGGGCAGGCCGTCGCCTCCATGCTTGCGGGGCTGATGGTCGGCGACCCGGACTGGGCCGGGCAATTGTACTGGGGAGCAGCCGGCGTGGTGCTTCGCTCGCTGACTGTCTGGGGCCAGGCGGTCGCGTCACGCCGGGCCGCTCTGGGAGTCAAGGAGGAGCTCCGCTCGCGGCTGCTTGAGCGCGCGCTCCGCAACGGCAACCGGTCCGCCGGCCCCTCCGACGGCGGGCTGGCCATTCTCGCGACCCGGGGCCTGGACGCCCTGGACAGCTACTACACCCAGTTCCTGCCTGCCCTGGTGAACTGTGCGGCGATCCCGTTGCTGCTGGGCGCTCGGATCCTGTTCGCAGACTGGATCAGCGCCGTGGTGATTGTGGTGACAGTGCCGCTGGTGCCGCTCTTTATGATCCTGATCGGCCGGTACACCGATGACCGCGTCCGGGACGCCCAGTCAGCCCTCGCCCGGCTGTCCGGCCACATGCTGGAGCTCGCGAAGGGCCTTCCCGTGCTGGTGGGGCTGGGCCGTGCCACCGAGCAGCGCAAGGCACTCGAGGACCTCTCCGAGGAATACCGGGCCCGGACCATGGGTACCCTGCGGACCGCGTTCCTCTCCGCCCTTGCCCTGGAGCTCATCGCCACCATCTCCGTCGCCGTCGTCGCGGTGTTCATTGGCGTCCGGCTGGTCAACGGCGACATGGGCCTGGAGGCGGGGCTGCTCGCCCTGATCCTCGCCCCCGACTGCTATCTTCCGCTCCGCGAACTGGGCACCGCCCACCATGCCAGCGACGACGGCCGTGCGGCGGTCGCTGCAACCACCGCCGTCCTCGAGGCCCCCGAAGCCGCTCCGCTGGTTCCCGTGGCTGCCGCTACCTCCGGCCAGGCCGGGCCGCCAGCCGTCACCGTGACAGGGCTGACCGTCCGCTACGGCGGCCGGACCCAGACGGGCGTCGGGCCGCTCAGCTTCACCGCCGTCCCCGGCCGGATCACGGCGCTGGCCGGGCCCAGCGGCGCCGGCAAGAGCACCGTGCTGGGCGTGCTGGCCGGCACCATCGGGGCGGGGAGCGGCCCCCGCAACGACACCTCAGTCACCGGACGCCTCGAGGGATTTACGACGGCGGATCTCGCCTGGGTGCCGCAACACCCCGTGATGGTCGCCCCGACCGTGCTGGCCGAGCTCCGGCTGTATCTGGGCGCGGCGGAGACCGATGCGGCGAGCGACGACACAGCCCTGCGCTGCCTGGCGGCCTGCTCTGCCTCGCACCTCGCAGCGAAGCATCCGGCCGAACTCAGCCCGGGGGAGCTGCGCCGCGTCGCACTGGCCCGGGGCCTGGCCCGGATCGAAGCCGGAGCCACCGTGTTGCTCCTCGACGAACCCACCGCCCATCTGGACCGCGACTCCGCCACCGCGGTCAGCCGCGCCATCGCCGGGCTGCGGGGCAAGGTCACGGTGCTGCTGGTGGCCCATGACCGGCAGACCCGCGAACTCGCGGACGAGCTGGTGACGGTGGCCCCGGGAACCGCCGCCCCTGCGGACGCTGGACACACCGCCGCGGCGTCCGAGGCCGAGCCTGTTGCCGGGGCTGCCGGGACCGCCGCCGGCCCGTCGTCACCTGCCGTGGAAACCGGCCTCGGGCGGCCACAGCCATCCATCCGCGCCGCCCACGGTTCTACCGCCGCCCGGCTCCGCCGGCTGCTCGCCCCCGTCGCGGGCAGGTTCGCCGCGGCCGGCACGGTAGGCACCCTGGCGGCCCTCTTCGCCGTCGCCCTCGCCGGGCTCTCCGGCTGGCTCATCATCCGCGCCAGCGAGCAGCCGCCCATCCTGTATCTCCTCACCGCGATCGTGGGCGTGCGATTCTTCGGCATCGGCCGGGCCGGTCTGCGCTACGCCGAACGGCTCCTTCTCCACGACGCGGTGTTCGCCGCCCTGACCAAGCTCCGCGGCCGGCTCTGGGAATCCCTGAGCCGCCGAGCCCTGTCCCTGCGCCGGCTCCTGCAGGGCGGCAACGTCCTTGGAACCGTGGTGGACGACGTCGACACGGTCCGGGATCTGCTGCCCCGCGTGGTCCTGCCGCCCGTAACCGCCGTTGCGGTCGCGGCCGCCGCGATCGCCGGGATCGGGCTGCTGCTGCCGGTGGCCCTCCCCGCCGTCATTGCCGCCGCGCTGGTGAGCCTCGTGGCAGCCCCCGTTCTGGCCCTGGCAGCGGACCGGATGTCCGCCGGCACCGAGCAGCTGCTTCGCTCCGGTGTTCTCCGCCAGGTCGCGGCCGCGCTGGACGCCCGCTCCGAGCTCCATGCCAACGGCGTCTCCGCCCCGGTGCTCGCCGCGATCACCCGGGCCGACCGTTCGGCGACGGCCGCCTCCCAGCGCTCGGCGTGGGCCGAAGGGCTTGGCCAGGGCCTGACGGTGCTGGCCTGCGGGGCCGCCGCCCTGTCCAGCGCCGTGCTGGCCGCGCCTCTCGCCCTCAGCGGAGCCGTGGAGCCCGCAACGGTGGCCGTCGTTGTGCTGCTGCAGCTCGCGCTCGTGGAGCCTTACGCGGCGATTACGACGGCCGTCCGGCAGTACCCGGCCCTGCGCGCCGTGCTGCGGCGGGTCGGCGCGGCCGGTGTCCTTGACGGAACCGACGCCGCGGTCTCCGGCGGTCTTGTCCCGGTGCCTGGGCGGCCCGGAGGCAAACCCGGGATCGAACTCCGGGACCTTGCGGCCGCCTGGCCCGGCAGTCCGCCGGTTTTTAGCGGATTGTCCGCCGCCGCCGAACCCGGACGCTGGCTCGCGGTCACCGGGGCCTCGGGGTCCGGCAAATCAACCCTGCTCGCCGTCATCCTGGGCTTCCTCCCGGCAGCAGGCGGCCACATCCTGCTCAGCGGCCGTGCGGCCTGGTGCCCGCAGGAGGCCCACCTCTTCGACTCGACCATCCGCGGCAACCTCCTGCTGGGTCTTCCGGAAGGCCAGCGCGCGGGAGAACGCGGGGGAAAACCGGAGCAGCGATTGCAGGATGCCCTGGCCGCGGTGGGCCTCGGACCGCTGATCAGGCGGCTGGAGAACGGTCTGGACACGCGGATCGGACCGGGCGGGTCCTTCCTCAGCGGAGGCGAACGGCAGCGCCTCGCCGTTGCCCGCACCCTCCTGACCGGGGCGGACGTGATCCTGCTGGACGAACCCACGGCCCACCTGGATGCCGAGTCCGGCCGGTCGATGCTGGCCGAACTGCGGCTCGGTCTGCGGGACCGAACCGTCGTCGTTGTGACGCATAACCCGGAGGACATCTCCCCGGACGACGGCCGCCTGGACCTCGACCGCGCGGCGGCCGCGGCGCTGTCCCCGGTGTCAACACCGTCGCTGGCGCGGGGGTAGGCCGGACGTTAGCCTGTTGCCATGAACGGATACGCCGACGCAGAACCACACGCCAGCCTCGATCCCCGCCTTCAATGGCGGGCCGCCGGGACCGCGGACCTGGACGACTGGGCGGCCCTGATTGCCCGGACCGCCGCCGTCGAACAGCCCGTCTGGTTCGAACGCCGAGCTGACCTCGAACAGATCCTCGAGTCAAAGAAGAACCCGGCCGCCGGGAACAGCATCCTTGGCTTCGACCGGCAGGGCGTGGCCCGCGCCTACGGCCGGATCACCAAGAACCCGGACGGGGAGAAGGCGATGGGCTTCGGCTGCGTCGACCCCGGGTGGCAGGACAAAGGGATCGGGACCGGTCTGCTGGGTTGGATGGAGGCCCGGACCCGGGAACGATTCGCCGAGGACGCCATGCAGGACTCCACGCCCAGGCTGAGACTCCATATGGAACAGCAGCACACACACCAGGCCACGCTGTTCGGCGACGCCGGCTACCGGATTGTGCGGTACTACAACGAGATGCACCGGCCGCTGCAGGACGGCTTCCCGGACGCCGTGCTGCACGACGGGCTGCATCTCGTGGACTTCGGCCCCGAACTGCACGAGCCGGTGCGGCTGGCGCACAACGACGCCTTCCGGGACCACTGGGGCAGCGAACCCCGCGATGAGGAGGGCTGGGCCTTTGTGGTGAACGATCCGCTGGCCCGGCCGGACCTGAGCGCCGTCGTCGTGGAGCAGTCCACCGGGAAAGTGGCCGGATACCAGCTCGCCAGCCACGACTCGGAGAGCGCTGAGTCGCGGGGCTACAAAGAGGGCTACACGGACCTGCTGGGGGTGCGTCGCGGGTTCCGCGGCCGGGGCGTTGCCAGGGCGCTCCTGGCCGATGCGATGCGCCGCTTCGCCGCGGCCGGCATGGACCGGGCCTCGCTGGACGTGGACTCGGAGAACCCCACCGGCGCCCTTGCCCTCTACGCCAGGATGGGCTACGTCGCCGTCAACACCAGCATCGCGTGGGACAAGGAACTGTAGCTATCCGTCCACGCGCTATCCGTCCACGCGCTATCCATCCACGTCGTGGAGGTGATGGACGACGTCGTGAACGAAGTATTGCGCGAAGGTCAGCACGGTGAACTCCGAACCATTGCTGCGGGTGCCTTTGCGCCCCCACTGATCCTCCGGGACCCGGCCGAAGGAGGCGGCGATCTGCTCTCCCTCGACCGTCATTTCAGCGCTGACCTCGGCCGGATCGGCGTTCGCATAGTCCTTCTCGACGGCCGCGAGGTCCTGGTCCCAGTCCGCGAACCGGGCGTCCTCCACCGTGATCATGAGGGACAGCCGGTGGTCGAACAGGGTGAAGACATCGCGGACATGGCAGGCGTACTCCAGCACTGACCACGTGTTCTCATCCGGACGATCCGCCACGTCGGGACGCCGCAGGGCGGACCGCCAGCGAGGCAGCATGCTGCCCAGGATTCCGGGCGCCGTCGCTGGGGTGGTGGCCGCCGAGGCGTCGAAACCGCACTCCGGGCAGGGCCGTTGCAGCACCCAGGTCCAGTCCTTGTGATCCGGGATGATAGGCATGCGAGAAGTCTAAACGTATTTTCAGGAGCAGCCGAGGGGCCGGACGCACTTCATGCCGAAACCATGCCGGCGGACGGGCCACCTTGTAGCTTTGCCCCTGCGCAGCCATGGGATACAGCAACGCCGACTTAGTCCCTGAGGCGCGACGGGCAAACCCGTGCCTTGGTCCCGACAGACCAGGCGGGGAAAGATTTGCGCCGGCCGTTCGCCACAGATGGCCGGAAAGGCGGGACCCAGAGCGGCCAACTATGGCAAATGGGTGCTCCGAGCCCAAGACCGCGACGGTAACCCGCGACTCTGGCCCCTCCAAGCGGGCTCCCGGCCTGAAATGCCCGCGGCTAGAGCCCGTGCGACGTCGGAAACCCGGCGCCCGGCCTCCAAGGGAACCAGCTAGGGCCTAAGCTTCCGTCCCAGGTTCGGCGGACCACGCCATGCTCGGGCCGATCGTGTCGATGGCCTGGGAGAGCGGAATGCCGGACCCGTCGCGGCGGCCGTGTTCCCCGGGCAGGGACCGTGCCACCCCGGCCAGCGAGGACGCCTTCGCCGGACCGTGCCCGGCCCACGCGAGTAGGAGGGTATCCTCGCCCTTCAGGAAGCGGTGCGCCCGGACTCCGGCAGTGGCGCGGCCCTTCGCCGGATACTCGGAGAGGGCGGTGACCTTGGCGGCCCCGGGAGCCGTGCCCGGCAGCGCGCCCTCGGTGCCCGCGATGGTCACAACGACGGCGGCCGCGTCGGCAGCGCCGGCGGCGCCGAAGAACACCACCTTGTCCCCGGCGCCCAGCTTGATGCCGGCCATGCCCCCGGCCGTCCGGCCCTGCGGCCTGACGGCGGCGGAGCCGAAGCGCAGCAGCTGTGCCTGCTGCGTCACGAACACGAGGTCGACGTCGTCGGACCCCGCCGGAGCAACACCGATTACGGTGTCCTTGTCCTTGAGCGCGATGACTTCCCAGTCCTCGCGGTTCAACGGGTAGTCCGGCTGGACGCGCTTGACCACGCCCTGCGCGGTACCGATGGCGAGCACCTCGTCCAGTGGTGCGAAGGAAACGAGCGATTCGCCCTTGAGCAGGGTGATGAAGTCCTTCGCCGGCACCCCGCCGGCCAGGTTCGGTGTGCCCGAGGTCGGCGGCAGGACGGGCATGTCCATGACCTGCAGGCGCAGCATGCGGCCCTGGGACGTGACGGCGGCAATTTCGCCCCGCGCGGAGGTCTTGAGCACCGAAGTGAACACATCGTGCCTGGTCCGCGGGCCGGATTCGGCGAGGCTGTCCTGGTTGGCGGTACGCGCGATCTGGCCCGAGGCGGTCAGGATGGCCCAGCAGGGGTCGTCCGCGATCTCCAGTGCCAGCGGCGCGGCCTTGCCTTTGGCTCCCGGCGCGGCGGCCAGGGCGGCGACAGTGGGGGAGACGGCCTCGGACTCGAGCAGCACGGTGCGGCGCGGGGTGCCGTACTTTTCCGCGATGTCGGCCAGTTCCGAGGACACCAGGGCGCGGAGCCGTTCGCTGGAGCCGAGGATGGCTTCGAGCTCGGCGATTTCGCGGCGCAGCTCGTCCTGCTCCTTCTCGAGTTCAATCCGGGAGTACTTGGTCAGCTGCCGGAGCCGGAGTTCCAGGATGTAGTTGGCCTGGGTCTCGGTGAGGTCGTAGATGGACATCAGCCGGGTCCTGGCCGCGGCCACCTCGTCCGAGGAACGGATGATCTGGATGACCTCGTCGATGTCCACGATGGCGATCAGGAGGCCCTCGACCAGGTGCAGCCGGTCCTTCTTCCTGCCGAGCCGGAAGGCGGTGCGGCGCCGGACCACCGTGATGCGGTGCTCCACGTAGACGGAGAGCAGCTGCAGCAGCCCGAGGGTCTGCGGCTGGCCGTCGACGAGGGTGACGTTGTTGATGCCGAAGGAATCCTCCATCGGCGAGTAGCGGTACAGCTGCTGGAGCACGGCGGTGGGGTTAAAGCCGTTCTTCAGCTCGATCACGAGGCGCAGCCCGTGCTTGCGGTCCGTGAGGTCCACGATGTCGCTGATGCCGGTGAGCTTCTTGCCGTTGACGGCGTCCTTGATCTTCTCGATCACCTTTTCCGGGCCCACCATGTACGGCAGCTCCGTGACCACCAGCCCGGTGCGGCGGGCCGAGAGCTGCTCCACCTCCACCTTGGCCCGGGTCTTGAACGAGCCGCGGCCGGTGGCGTACGCGTCGCGGATGCCGTCCAGTCCCACGATCCGGCCTCCGGTGGGCAGGTCCGGGCCAGGGACGAACTTCATGATGTCCTCGAGCGTGGCGTCCGGGTGCTCGATCAGGTGCCGGGCGGCGGCGATCACCTCCACCAGGTTGTGCGGGGCCATGTTGGTGGCCATGCCGACGGCGATGCCGGTGGCGCCGTTGACCAAAAGGTTCGGGAACGCGGCCGGCAGCACGTCCGGCTGGGTCAGCTGGTTGTCGTAGTTGGGGACGAAGTCGACGACGTCCTCGTCAAGGTGGTCCGTCAGGGTCAGCGCCGCGGCGGCGAGGCGCGCCTCGGTGTACCGCGGGGCTGCGGGGCCGTCGTCGAGCGAGCCGAAGTTGCCGTGACCGTCGATCAGCGGCAGCCGCAGCGAGAAGTCCTGCGCCATGCGCACCATCGCGTCGTAGATCGCGGTGTCACCGTGCGGGTGCAGCTTGCCCATGACCTCGCCCACCACGCGGGCGCTCTTGACGTGGCCGCGGTCCGGGCGGAGGCCCATCTCGCTCATCATGTACAGGATGCGCCGCTGCACGGGCTTCAGGCCGTCGCGGGCGTCCGGAAGGGCCCTCGAATAGATCACCGAATAGGCGTACTCGAGGAACGAACCTTCCATCTCGGACGTGACGTCGATGTCAACGATGTTTTCTACGAAATCCTGGCTGGCTTCCCCTGCCGGGGGCGTGGTTTGGCGGCGTGCCATATGGCTGGTGGGTCCTTCTGAGGGGTACTGAACGTGTGCTGCGTAAGTTTATGACTAGGCTAAGCCTATGGTGGATCAGCCCGCGGACGGCGTATATCCGGAATATTGGGAAGCCGATGTTGTCCTGCGCGACGGCGGGACGGCGCATCTGCGTCCGATCCACCCGTCCGACGCGGACGCGGTGCAGGCCTTCCATGTGGGCCAGTCGCAGAGGTCCATCTACATGCGCTTCTTCGCTTTCAAGTCCAGGCTCTCCGCCAAGGAACTCAAGCGGTTCACCGAGGTGGACTACAAGGACCGGGTGGCCCTCGTGATCACCATCGGCGGGGAGATCATGGGGATCGGCCGCTACGACCGGCTCGATGATCCCGAGGAAGCCGAAGTCGCGTTTAACATCGCCGACGCCCACCAAGGCCGCGGCATCGGCTCCATCCTGCTCGAGCACCTCGCCGCCGCCGCCCGCGAACACGGCATCCGGAAGTTCAGCGCCGAGGTCCTGCCGGAGAACCGCAAGATGCTGATGGTGTTCTCCGACGCCGGCTACGACGTCAAACGCCACTTCGACGACGGTGTGGTCAGCCTTGAGTTCAACATCGACCCGACCGACAAGTCCCGCGCCGTGATGGAATCCCGCGAACACCGCGCCGAGGCCCGCAGCATCCAGGAACTGCTTGCCCCGTCCTCGGTGGCCGTGATCGGCGCCAGCCGCAAATGGGGCACCATCGGCTACCAGTTGCTCGAGCACATCATCGAAGGCGGCTTCACCGGCCCGGTCTACGCGATCAATCCGGAGGCCCTCGAGCTCGCCGGGATGCTCTCCTTCGCCCGGCTCTCCGAGGTGCCGGGGCCGGTCAAACTCGCCATCATCGCTGTCCCCTACGCCGAGGTCTCCAAGGTGGTCCAGGAATGCGGCGCCGCCGGGGTCAAGGGGATCGTGGTGGCCACGGCCGGCTACGCCGACGACGGCGAACGCGGCCTCGCCCGGCAGCGCGAACTCGTCCGGCAGGCCCGCGCCAACGGCATGCGGGTGATCGGCCCCGCCTCGCTGGGCATCATGAACACCAACCCTGCGGTGTCCCTCAACGCCTCGATGGCACCCTCGCTGGCGCGCCGCGGCGGCCTCGGCCTGTTCAGCCAGTCAGCGGCGATCGGCGTCTCCCTCTACGCCGCCTCCAGCCGCCGCCGTGTCGGCATCTCCACCTTCCTCTCCGCCGGCAACCGCGCCGACGTCTCCGGCAACGACATGATGCAGTTCTGGGAAGACGACGCCGACACCACCGCCGTCGGCCTCTACCTCGAATCGATCGGTAATCCACGCAAGTTCTCCCGGCTGGCACGCCGGCTGGCCCGGACCAAACCCGTCATTGTGGCCAAGTCCGACGCCACGGGGCTGGGGCTGCCGCCCGGGCATGCCGTGCGCACCACCCAGGCCCCGCCGGAGGCCCTCGACGCCATGATGCGCCAGGCGGGCGTGATCCGGGTCGAGACCATCGAGCAGCTGATGGACGTCGCCCAGATCGTCTCCAGCCAGCCGCTGCCCCACGGGCCGGGACTCGCCGTCTTCAGCAACTCCCGGGCCCTCGGCAAGGTTGTCGGGGACAGCGCGGCCGTGCAGGGCCTCGGCGTGCAGCGCATCGTCACCGACGTCGACCTCGACGCCGGGATGTCGGTGGCCCTGCCGGCCCTGCGGAGGAGCCTCCAGGAAACGCTGGCCATCGACACCGTCCACGCCGTCGTGGTGGCCCTCCTGCCGGCGCACGGACTCACGGTGGAAAAGATTGCGGCGGTCCTCGCCGAATGCTCCGTGGCCGCCGGAAAACCCGTGGTCGCTGCCTTCAGCGGGCTCCTGGACCCTTCCATCTACGTCGAAGGCATGGTCGGCGGCGACGCGGGCTCGACGGTGGTCCCCTGCTACTCCAACCCGGGCGCCGCCGTGGCCGCTCTCGGCGCCGTCGTCCGCTACGCCCAGTGGCTGAACCGGGACCAGGGTCTCTTTGTGGAGCCCGTTGGCTGCGACCCGGACGGCACCCACACCGACCTCGAAGGGCTGCTGGGCAATGTGGGCGGCGAGCACCTCGTCCGGCTGGACCAGGCGACGGCCTCGAAACTGTTGGCCCGCTACGGCATCCGGGTGATCCCCTCCGAAGGCTTCGCGACCGTCGAGGAAGCGGTTGCGGCAGCCGACAGGCTCGGCTGGCCCGTGGCGTTGAAGACGACCGACCCTGCGCTGCGGCACCGCCTGGACCTTGGCGGGGTGCGCCTGGACATCCAGGACGCCGGGTCGCTGCGCCGCAACGTGCTTGAAATGCGCAAGTCGCTGGAACGCTACGGCTCGCCGTCGCTGGAAGTGCAGACCATGATGCCCGTGGGGCAGGCCTGCACCTTCCGCGCCATCGAGGACCCGCTGCTGGGCCCCGTGGTTTCCTTTGGCCTGGCCGGGGATGCCGTCAACCTGCTGGACGACTGGGCCCACCGGGTTCCGCCGCTGTCCGGCTCCGATGTCCACGACTTCATCCGGGCGCCCCGGGCCTCGCGGAAGCTTTTCGGCTATCAGGGGCTGCCGGCCGTTGACGCCGCCGCCCTGGAGGACCTTGCGGCCCGGCTGACCAGACTCAAAGACAACCATCCCGAGATCGCCCTCGTGGAGTTCAACCCGGTGCTGGCCGGACCCGACGGCGCGTCAATCCTTGCGGCCGACGTCCGGATCGCCAACGCCGCCCAGCGCACGGACAGCGCCCGCCGGGCGATGCGGAGCTAGCGGAACCGCCCGGCGGGACCCGTCCCGGGATCCGCCGTCGGCCGTCACGGTATGCCGGCGTTAGCATGTCCCCAGCCGATCTGTGAAAATGGAGACCATGAGCTTTCCGTCTCCGACACCCAAGCCCCAGGCGCCCGTCTCCGCCCGCCCGGGCGTGCAGCACAACGGCCTGCATGACCACAGTGAGCAGGGCCACAGCCTGGAAGGGGCCCTCGAGCAGGCCGGTTTCTATCCCCGGCTGGTGGCCGACGTCGTCGCCGATGCCCTGGACGGCCGCGACTGCGTGGCCCACCTCGTTCATCTCGAGACGCACTTCGACCGCGCAGAGGTCCGCCGCCACATCACCGTGCTGGTGCTGACCGACGACATGCTGGTCATCACCCATGTGGATGACCAGCAGCTCGATGAGGCAGGGGAGCAGACCGTCGCGCAGGTGTCCACGGAATCCGTCCCGGTGACGCAGATCCGCTCCGTGGTGCTCAGCTACGTCTACGCCCAGCCCCAGGACTACAAGCCCTCGGACCCGGTCCGTGAACTGACGCTGGCGATCGCCTGGTCCGGCGGCCAGCGCCTTGACATGGGCCCGGCCAGCTGCGGCGATCCGCAGTGCGAGGCTGATCACGGCTACAGCGGCACCATCGCGCAGGAGGACATTGTGCTCCGGATCAGCGCCGAAGCAGACGGGCTGCAGGCCGTCCAGGACGCAAAACTGTTCGCCCGCGCACTCCGGGCCGTGAACACCGGATCCTCCGCCCCCGTGCCGCACACGGGCCCCGGGCTGCCGCCCCGGGCCCGGATGGGCGTCTTCGGAAACCGCCTCAGCCGCGGCCACCAGCGCTGAGATGGCGCCGGTCCGTATGCCCGAACCGCTCTCTGCCCCTGCCGCTCCGACCATGCCGCTGCCCGCGGCCCCGGCCTTCGGCAGCCGTTCCATCGCCGAGGTGCTCACGAGCGCTGCGGCCAGCCTGGGCATCCCGGGCTTCGAGAACCGGCTGAAGCTGCCTGCGGCCAAACGGGTCTGCGTTGTGCTCGCCGACGGGCTGGGCCGGAACCTGCTGAAGCAGAAATCGGCGCACACCCCATTCCTGCGCTCGGTCGCCCAGGCAGGCCAGGGCCAGGTGCCGGTGGTCCTTGATTCGGCGTTTCCCTCCACTACCGCCGCCTCCCTCGCCAGCTTCGGTACCGGCCTCCCCGCCGGGCAACACGGCATGGTGGGCTACGACGTCCTGGACCCCGACCAGGACCGGGTGGTCAACATGCTCGGCGGCTGGGACGCCGGCGTGGATCCCCGGAGCTGGCAGCCGTTCCCCACCGTGTTCGAGCGTGCCGCAGAGCATGTGGATGTCAGCACCGTCAGCCTGCCCCAGTTCAGCAATTCGGCCATGACCCGGGCCGCGCTGCGGGGCGGCCGCTTTGTCACCGCGACCACCTCGCACGCCAGGACGGCGGCGGCCGCCGAAGCCATGGCCGGTGCGGCCGGGTCGCTGATGTATTTCTACGTTAATGAACTCGACAAGGCCGGGCACCGCCACGGCTGCCAGTCACCGCAATGGGAGCACCAGCTCGAGGAACTCGACGCCACCGTGAAGCGGCTCAGCGCCACCCTGCCGGCCGGCACCACGGTGCTGCTCACGGCGGACCACGGCATGCTCGATGTGCCGGAATCCCAGCGGATCGACTATTCGGCGGAACCGGCCCTCGTGGCCGGGGTCCGGCACACCGCAGGGGAGCCGCGGATGGTCCACCTCTACCTGGAAGCGGGACGGGGCGACGCCGGACGCGCGGAGCTGATCGACGCCTGGCGGTCGCGCTTCGGCGACCGGATCTGGGCCTTCACCCGGGAGCAGGCAATTGCCGCCGGGTTGTTCGGTGAGGTCCGCGCCGAGGTTGCCCCGCGGATCGGTGATGTCATGATTGCCGCCCGGGATGCCCTGGCCTTCTATGACACCCGCCGGGTGCGTCCGACAGCCCTGGAGGTGGTGGGCCAGCACGGGTCCCTGACGAAGGCGGAGCGCGAAGTCCCGCTGCTGTGCTTCCAGGCCGACGGCAGGAAAGCACCCCGGGCCACGGCCTAGGAGCAAGCTGCCCGGGGCGTCCGCTCCCAAACAGCGCGTGGCTGGAAGTGTCTGTGTGCTGCTAGTCCGGGTCTTTTCGCTGGTTCGTGGGGGTTTGGCCCGGGCCTGGACCATGTCGCGCCGGGAGGACATGCCCATTCTTCGCGCCCGGGACTGGGCATAACCGGACTATGTCCACCCGCTGGCCCGGGCACGGGGCATGTCCGGTCCGGTGGGCATCTTCGCTGGTTCGTGGGGGTTTGGCCCGGGCCTGGAACATGTCGCGCCGGGAGGACATGCCCATTCTTCGCACCCGGGACTGGGCATAACCGGACTATGTCCACCCGCTGGCCCGGGCACGGGGCATGTCCTTGAGTCCGGCCGTCCCTGCCTGGGACCCAGACCCCCCAACGAACCAACGAAAATGCCTGCTAGTCCCCGCGGGCTCCGAAGACGATCTCGTCCCAGCTGGGCACGCTGGAGCGCTTGGGCTTGGCCGGCTGCCGCTCGGGCTGCTCCGACTCGCGCTCGGGGCGGTCAGCTGCCGGGACATCTCGGTGCTGGCGGCGGGACATCCCGCCGCCGAGGAGCTCGTCCAGTCCGGGGCTCGAGGTGGGTCCCTGCTGCCCGACGGGCCGCAACTGCGAGGCCGCGATGGTGATCTCCCTGGTTTCGGTGCTCACGCCGTCGTGCAGCTTGAGCGCGTCGTCGTCCCCGTCCTGATGCCGGGGAGCCAGGGTGAGCCGGGACAGGATGGAAGGCCGGCCGTCACGGCGGCGCTCCCAGGGGTCGTTTTCCGGGTGCGGTGCGGAATCCGGCGCAGGGGCTTCAGCATGCTTCGCCTCGACGGCCGCAACGTCCTCCGGAGATTTGTCGTCCGGTTCGGCAACCACTTCGGACGGACGCGGGTGGGCGGCCGGTACGCCGTTGGTCATCAGCAGGGCGAGGGCATCGTCGGCGTCTTCGTCCACACCGAGGCGCTGTCCGCGGCGGGAGCGCAGCATGTCGAGCAGCCCGTCCGACTCCTTCTCCTTCTGGAGCTGGAGATGCTGGACCTGCAGCTGGGCGGTCGCGGTCCGGGCGGCAACATCGGCGTCGGTTTCAAAATCAAAGGGCCGGTCCGAGACCGCCGAGAGCCGGCGAGCCGGGACGGGGCCATCGAGGGGCTCGAGTTCACTGAGCTGCTGGGCCCAGCGGTTGGCGTTCTGAAGGGACTTCCGGGTGGGGCTGAAAATCCACATGGCCGGCGGCTCTTCGCCGATGCCTGACGTTCCGCCGGGCTTCGTTTCGAAACGGGCCACCACGTTCCAGTTGCCGTCCTGGCGCCGCCAGGAGTCCCACTCAACGGCGGAGGCTTCAATGCCGTACGCGGTCAGCCGGTGAGCCACCATTTCCCCGAGGGAGGCAGGGTTGTCCCCGAAGACCGAGCGGTAGACGTCGTGGCCTGGGGCGGGGGAAGCGACTTCCACCTTGCGGGCCTGCTGGGCGACATACTCGCGCTCGGCAAGCACCGGACCCTCGTAGCGCTCGACCTTCGCGAGCGGAATGCCGGAGAGTTCCGCCACTTCCGCCGCCGTCGCTCCGCTGCGGATCCGCGACTGGATATCGCGCGGAGACATGGCAATAGGAGTAGCGCGCGCACTGGAAGCGGCCTTCGCCGACGTCCGGTTGGCCGCGACTCGAAGTGCTTCATCGACTGGCAGCCGGAACATCTCGCCGCCGGTGCCGCTCAACAGGAGATGCTCCCCGTCGTCGTGGACGCCTACAAGCCGTAGATCCTGCATACAAATCCTCCACCCTGGCATTACTAACAATCGAAACTCTGCCACCGATCCGGGGCAAATCCGGTGAGGACGGAGGGCGCGCCGCCGTTTTCCGCGAATTTCCGCGACTTTTCGGCCATTGCACCTCGGACAAGCAGCCGGTTGACGGGCTGCCCCCGGCAGCCGGCGTCATCAGTGACCGGAGGCCTCTGGCTTTCAGCTGTCGCTTAAGCAAAGATGACCCGACATCGGGCACAAAAACCGCGTGGCCGGCGTTGGCATCGGTGAGCCGATCCGGGGAGCTGCAGGGCCACCAGCCCGGCAGGACCACCCCGGGGCGGCGAGCCAACCAAAAGAATGCGGAGTGTGAGCAACAAACAATGGCGACAGACTACGATGCGCCGCGCAAAACCGAAGAGGACCTCAGTGAGGACTCCATTGAGGCCCTGAAGACGCGGCGTTCGGACAAGCCTTCCGCAGCGGTCGATGAAGACGAGTCAGACCTTGCGGAGGGCTACGAACTCCCCGGGGCTGATTTGTCCGGGGAGGAACTGCTGGTCCGGGTTATGCCGGCCCAGGCAGATGAATTCACCTGTGCCTCCTGCTTCCTGGTCCGCCACCGATCGCAGATCGCCCGCGAAAAGGACGGCCTCAAGTACTGCCGGGACTGCGAGGGCTAGGACTGCAGCGCTGCGACCAGCTGGTCCGGATGCCGGCTGGACGTCAGCCAGTACGGCGTGCGGTCGGACGGATCGGTGATCTCGATGCGGACCACCGGATCGATCCAGCCCCGGATGCACATGAACGCGAGGCCATTGAGCCGGGTGCCTCGCTCCGCCGTCGCTTCCTTGGCACGGAATGCGGCCGCGGTGCCGACAAAACGGCGTTCGATTGTTGCCCTGCCGACGCGCAGCGTCGAGGCGGTCACGGTGATGGCGGGTGTCGAAAGAATCAGCAGGACGGCGATGATCACGAACAGCACGGCGGCGGCGGTGAACCCGGCGGCCATGCTGATGGGGGCGAACACGAGGATCCCCGCGCCGGACAGCCCCGCGGACACCAGCCAGATCCAGACGTTCGGCCAGAGCTTCTCGTTGTAGAGAACGGCGGCGTCACTGGGGGAGCTATTGGCGGCAGGCACGGCTGCACTGGATTCGGGCATGTGCCCAGCTTTCCACTTTTCCCGGGCTATTTCATCTTGGCCGCCCGCCGACGGCCTCAGCCCCGGCGGCGGCTAGGCCGATCTTCGGTGCTGGCGTTAGAGTGTGGAACTGTGACTGAAGAAAACACCGCCGCGACCACCCTCCCCGACGAGCCAGCGGATCGCGGCGCAGGGCAGTACGGAACCCCCACCCTGACGGTACGGCTGAAGATGCTCGACGACGGGCTGGAGCCGCCGTCCTACGCGCACCCCGGCGACGCGGGAGCAGACCTGCGCGCCCGCGAGGATGTCGTACTGGAACCGGGGGAGCGGCGGCTGGTGCCGACCGGGGTATCCATTGCGCTCCCGGACGGGTTCGTCGCCCTCATTCATCCGCGCTCAGGCCTCGCCACCAGGCACGGACTGACAGTGGTCAATGCTCCCGGCACCGTCGACGCGGGTTACCGCGGAGAAATTGCGGTGACCCTGCTGAATACTGACCGCCGTGAGGCGGTTGAACTCAAGCGCGGCGATAGAATTGCACAAATGGTTATCCAGCGCGTGGAGTACGCCCGGTTCCTGCCGGTGGAGGAGCTGGACGGCTCGGTCCGCGGTGCCGGGGGCTTCGGCTCCACCGGCGGCTTCGGCGCACCGCAGGCCTGAGGCCGGGCGGGATGGACCCATCGGGTGTGAACTGGTCTCTTTCTGATCAGGATTTGCGAATTTTAGGCCGGCGGCTGCCCCAAGGGAACGGCAGACGCCATCCGGACAGGCGCCGCCGCGGCGGTGCCGTGCGGCCACAGGATCACAACTAAGGAGACAACCCCATGGTTTTTGGGCGTGGCAGGAAAGCCAAGCAGGAAGAGCTGATGGAGCCCGGCGAATCCCAGGAGGCAACCGCTGGCGTTTCCGCCGATGGCTCGGCCGAGACCGCTGGCACGTCCCTCCGCGGCTCCGGGGGCCCCTTCGACGTCTCCGAAATCGAGGACCAGGACGGCTACGTCGATCTTGGAGCGCTCCTGATCGCGCCCGCCGAAGGCCTGCAGCTCCGGCTCGAGGTCGAAGAGGCCACACAGCGTGTGGTCGCCGTCACCCTTGATCTGGAAGGCTCCAGCCTCCAGCTGCAGGCGTTCGCCGCGCCGCGCTCGGAAGGCCTGTGGGACGAAATCCGCGAGCAGATCGGCCAGTCGGTGGGAAGCCAGGGCGGGCAGATCGAGGAGATCCAGGGCAGCTTCGGCACTGAGCTGCTCGCAAAGCTGCCGGCCGGCGGCGCGGACGCAAGCACCGGTTACCGCGTGGCCCGCTTCATCGGCTTCGACGGCCCGCGCTGGTTCCTCCGTGGTGTGCTGGGCGGCGAGGCGGCGGTGGACCGCGACGCTGCCGCCGGGCTGGAAGGGCTGTTCCGGCGGATCGTTGTGGTCCGGGGCGAGAACCCCATGCCGCCCCGCGACCTGCTGCAGCTGCGCCTCCCCAAGGACAACGCCACGCCGGCGCCGCAGTCCGCCCCGGACCTTGAGCAGCCCGAGCGAGGACCGGAGACTACCCAGATTGGTTGATGCGCCCCGCAAGGATCCAGCCGCGTCGGTCTCAGTCCGTGACTTGCCGGAGCGCGGCCGCGTGCTGTGCCACGGCTTCATTGAGGCGGTCACCTATGCGCCTGCCAGCCAGGTGGCGGCCTTCACCGCCATCATCGTCGACCACGACCGGCCGCCGGCCAAGGTACGTGCGGCCGGGACCGTGACGGCAGCCGCCGTGCCGTCGCAGCCGGCCGACGCTGCTCCCGGCGCCCGGCGCCGGAGCGGCACCGTCCCCAAGGGCAGGCTCCGCGTCGTCTGGCTGGGACGCCGCCGCATTCCCGGGGTCGACGCCGGCTCGGAACTCCGGCTCGAGGGCATGGTCACTGTGCGTGACGGCCTGCCCACCATGTTCAACCCCCGCTACGAAATACTCTCCCGCCAGGAGGAGCAATGACCTTGCCCGAGAAGCCCGAGCCCGGGCCTGAACAGCCTGCCGCTAAACAGCCTGCGGACGTTCAGCCCTCGGTGGCTCAGCTCGCCGAAGGGTACGCGGCCAAGGCCGGGCTGCACCGTTCCAGCAACGGCAACATTGACGTGCTCAAGAGCGCCGGCGGGATCCAGGGCATCGCCGAGAGCATCCTGCCGGGACTGGTGTTCCTCGTTGCCTTCACGATCACGCGCGAGCTTCCCCTGGCCCTGATCTCCTCGCTGGCGGTCGCCGCGGCCTTTACCGCCGTCAGGCTGGTGCAGCGCAAGCCGCTGACGCAGGCCCTGGCGGGGGTCGTCGGCGTCGGGCTGTCCGCCTGGCTGGCCAATTCCACCGGCAAGGCGGAAGACTTCTATGTCCTGGGCTTCTTCACCAACATCGCATACATCCTAGCGATGTCCCTCTCGATTGCCGTCCGCTGGCCCTTTGCCGGGCTGCTCTTCGGATTCATCCGGAACGAAGGCCTGGAATGGCGCAAGTACCCGGCCCGGGTGAAGGCGTACCGGATCGGCACCTGGGTGATTGTTTCCGTGCTGGCCCTGCGGCTCCTGGTGCAGGTGCCGCTGTACTTCATGGGGGAGGCCGGCCTAGCAGGACTGGCCACGACGCGGCTCCTGATGGGTGCCCCACTGTATATCCTCGGCATCTGGGTCGCCTGGCTGCTGACCCGCCCGGCTCCGGCCCCCGTTGAAGCGGAAGAACCCAGCTAGGCCCACCGAGCCGGCTCTGTTGGGCCCAGCAGCGCTGGCTATCGGTAAGGGTGGCTGCGACCTTATGACTTTGCCGCGGGCACTAAGGACTCTTACCGATAGCTCAACGACGCTAGCCGTCGAAGCCGTCGTCCTCGGACTGTCCGTTCTCGTGGCCGTGCCGGTCCGAGGTGACCGGGTGCTGCCCGGCGCCGCCCGGTTCGTCGATTTGGGACTCGGGGGCAAGCAGCGCGCGCAGTTCATCCTCGGCCACGATGGTGGTGACGAAGAACAGTTCGTCGCCGCCGTCGATCACGTCATCCCGGCTCGGAGTGATCGGTGCCTGGTCCCGCAGGATTGCAACCAGGGTTGAGTCCTCCGGCCACACGATATCGCCGACGGTCAGGCCGATGACGTGCGAGTCGTGGGGGACGGTGAACTCGACCAGCGACGACACCCCGGTCTGCAGGGTCAGCAGCCTGACCAGGTCACCGATCTCCACAGCTTCCTCGACGAGCGCCGTCATAAGCTGAGGGGTGTTGACCGCGACGTCGACGCCCCAGGAATCATCGAACATCCAGTCGTTCTTGGGGTTGTTGACCCGGCCGACCGTCCGTCCGACGCCGAACTCGGTTTTCGCCAGCAGCGAGACCACGAGGTTGACCTTGTCGTCCCCCGTGGCGGAGACCACGACGTCGGCATCTTCCAGTTTCGCGTCTTTGAGCGTGCTTAGTTCGCAGGCATCGCCGACGAGCCAACGGGCGCCGCGCAGGCCGCTGCGTCCGATCACCTCGGGCTTGAGGTCGATCAGCAGGATGTCGTGTTTGTGGGCCAGCAGTTCACGGGCGATCGATGAACCGACGCTTCCCGCCCCGACGATGACGACTTTCACTTAGGACTCCTTGGCGGGGGACTTGGCAAGAATGTGGGCGACTTCGGTGCCGCGGTCCACGCTCAACATGGCGTGGACGGTGTCGCCGTCCTGGTACAGGGTGCCGGACACAGGGAGCATGCCTTCACCGAAGCGGGTCAGATAGGCGACGCGGATGCCGGCGGCCTTCTCGACTGAGGTCACCGGGTGGCCGATCCAGTCCGGATTCAAGTCAACCTCGGCCAGGACGAGCCGGCCGGAGGGATCACGGAAATCGCCCGCGATGTGCTGCTCGGGCAGGATCCGGCGGAGCACCTGGTCCGCGCTCCAGCGCACGGCCGCAACCGTGGGGATGCCGAGCCGCTGGTAGATTTCGGCGCGGCCCGGATCGTAGATCCTGGCGACAACGTGGGGGACATGGAAGGTTTCCCGGGCAACCCGGGTGGCAAGGATGTTGGAGTTGTCGCCGCTGGAGACGGCGGCGAAGGCATAGGCCTCCGCGACGCCGGCCTGTTTGAGGGTCTCCCGGTCGAAGCCGACGCCGGTGACCTTGCGGCCGGTGAAGCCCGTGCGGAGCCGCCGGAAGGCGCGGTCGTCCTGGTCGATGATCGCCACCGAATGTCCGGCGTCCTCCAGCGTGTGCGCCAGGGTCGCCCCCACGCGGCCACAACCCATGATCACGAAGTGCGCCACACGTGCCTCCTCAAGCTTTTGTGTCTGCTGCTGGGTAAAACTCTACCGGCCACGGCGGCCCGCGCGGCCGCCCCCGGGGCCAGCCCCGCGGGCGGCACAAGGACCGGCTTCCCCGGGGCGCCGCGCGGCTGCCGGCGGACGGGGACCGGCGCCGTCATGACATCGCGTCCGAATCAGACTAGCTTTGTGTGGTGCCGACAATATTCAATGCCGTGAAGCGGGTCCTGGTAGGCAAGCCTTTCCGGAACGACAACCTGGCCCACACCCTGCTTCCGAAGCGGATCGCGCTTCCCATCTTCGCGTCCGATGCGCTGTCTTCCGTGGCGTATGCGCCGGATGAAATCCTCCTCACCCTCGCCCTTGCCGGCGTGAGCGCCGTGGCGTTCTCGCCGTGGGTGGGGCTTGCCGTCATGGTGGTGCTGCTGACCGTCGTCGCCTCCTACCGGCAAAACGTCCATGCCTACCCCTCCGGCGGCGGCGACTACGAGATCGCCAACGTGAACCTCGGCAAGTACGCCGGGCTCACGGTCGCCTCCGCGCTGCTCGTGGACTACGTCCTGACCGTCGCCGTGTCGATGTCCTCGGCCGCCACCTACCTCACCACTGCCGTCCCTGCGCTGCACGGCCAGCAGGCCGCCATCGCCACGATCGGCGTCGTCATCCTTGCCCTCGTGAACCTGCGCGGGATCAAGGAAGCCGGCAGCGTCTTCGCGGTCCCGACCTACATCTTCATGGCGTCCATCCTGGGCATGACGGCGGTCGGCGCCTTCCAGGCGGTCACCGGCCAGCTGGCCGAGGCGCCGTCCGCGGCGTTCACAATCGTGCCCGAGGAAGGCTTCGACGAAGGCCTTGTCGGTCTCGCCGGCGCGTTCCTGCTGCTGCGTGCCTTCTCATCCGGCGCCGCAGCATTGACCGGCATCGAGGCCATCAGTAACGGTGTGCCGAACTTTCAGAAACCCAAGAGCAAAAACGCCGCCACCACATTGCTCCTGCTCGGCGTGATCGCCGCCTCCATGCTGGCTGGCATCATCTATCTGGCCAACGCCACCAAGGTGCGCATCGTGCTGGATCCGGCCAAGGAATTCCTGCTGGACGGCAAGCCCCTGCCCGAGGACTATATCCAGAGCCCGGCCATCAGCCAGATCGCGCAGACCATCTTCGGTGAGGGTTCCATCTTCTTCTTCCTGGTGGTCGCCGCCACCGGGGTGATCCTGGTGTTCGCCTCCAATACCGCGTTCAACGGCTTCCCGGTCCTCGGCTCAATCCTGGCTCAGGACGGCTACCTGCCGCGACAGCTGCGCACCCGCGGAGACCGGCTGGCGTTCAGCAACGGCGTCCTGGCGCTGGCCGCCGGAGCCCTGGTGCTGATCATTGCTTTCAACGCGGACGTCACCAAGCTCATCCAGCTCTACATTGTGGGTGTCTTCATTTCCTTCACGATCAGCCAGCTCGGCATGATCCGGCACTGGGGACGGGAACTGAAGCTCGCCAAGGACCCGGCCCTGAAGCTGCGGATGCTCAAGTCCCGCACCATCAACACGATCGGTTTCTGCATGACGGCCCTGGTCCTGGTGATCGTGCTGGTCACCAAGTTCCAGCAGGGCGCCTGGATCGCGCTGCTGGCCATGTTCGTGTTGTTCCTCATTATGTGGAGCATCCGGGCGCACTACGACAACGTGGCCAAGGAACTCGCCGTGGACGAGGACTCCTCGCCCCGGGCCCTGCCCACCCGTGTGCACGCCGTGCTGCTGGTCTCCCACGTCCGCAAGCCGGTGCTGCGCGCGCTGGCCTATGCCCGGGCCTCGCGTCCTTCCCGGCTGGACGCCATCACGGTGGACATCAGCCCCGAGGAAACCGAACAGACCATCGCGGACTGGGAGAAACTGGAAATCCCGGTACCGTTGACGGTGCTGGCCAGCCCGTTCCGCGAAACCGTGACACCCATCATGGAGTACATCAAGAACATGCGCCGTGATTCGCCGCGTGACCTGATCGTGGTCTACATTCCCGAGTACGTGGTGGGCAAGTGGTGGGAGCAGCTGGTGCACAACCAGACCGCGCTGCGGATCAAAACCCGGCTGCACTTCGAGCCGGGCGTTATGGTGGCGAGCGTGCCGTGGCAACTCAAGTCGTCCGAAGAAGCAAAGAGACTGCAGGATATCCAATGAGCCCCGACACCCAGACACACGCCCACACCGACCTCGTGGTCGACATCGGACCGGTGGCGCACGGCGGGCACTGCGTTGCCCGGCACGAGGGGCGGGTGGTGTTCGTCCGTCACGGCATCCCCGGCGAAAAGGTCCGCGTCCGCCTCACCGAGTCGGGCCCGGAGGCCAAGTTCTGGCGCGCCGACGTGGTGGAGGTGCTGGAAGCCTCCCCGGACCGGGTCGAACATTTCTGGGACCTTGCCGACTCGCAGCGTTCCTGGTCCCACCGCCACCCGCCCGTGGGCGGGGCCGAACTCGGCCACATTTCACTCGGGCGCCAGCGCAGCCTCAAGGGCGAGGTGCTGGCCGAACAGCTGCAGCGCCTGGCCGGCGTCGAACGCACCATCACCGTGGAAGCCGTGGGGGAGCCGGGAACGCCGGCGGCAGCGGGCCTCGCCTGGCGGACCCGCACCGGCTTCGGCGTGACCCCGGCCGGCAAGCTTGGCATGCACGCCCACCGCTCCGATACGGTCCTCCCCGTCCGGGAGATGCCGCTGGCCGTGGGGGCCATCAACGACCTCCGGCTCTGGGACATCGACCTGCAGGGCATCGAGCGTATTGAGGTCGCCGCCCCGGCGAACGGCTCCCGCCCGCTCGTGCTCCTGGTTCCCGCCGCCGGCACCCGGGCCAAGCGGCTCAGCGCCGTCCTCGCCCAACTGCCCGAAGACGTCTCGGTGGCCAGTTTTGACCCGGTCAAGGGCGAGGTGCTGCGGCTGCGCGGCCGCACCTACGTCCAGGAGACCGCGGCCGGCCACGACTACCGCGTCACCGGCGACGGTTTCTGGCAGATCCACCGGGAGGCCCCCGACACCCTGGTGGGGGCCGTGACCGGTTTCCTGCACGACGGCGGCTTCCTCGAGCCGGGCGCCGTGGCGGCGGACCTGTACGCCGGGGCGGGCCTCTTCACCGCGCCCCTGGCCGGCGCCGTCGGCGTGACCGGGTCGGTACTCTCGGTGGAAGGATCGCCCGGGAGCAGCCGGGACGCCCGGAAAAACCTTCATGACGCGTCCCAGGTCGAAATTGTCCAGGGCCGGGTGGAACGGGTGCTGCGCGAGAAGGCACGTGACTTTGACGCCATCCTGCTGGACCCGCCCCGGGCCGGTGCCGGCAAAGCGGTGGTGAACCAGGTGATCGGTGCCGGCGCCCGCGCCGTAGCTTATGTGTCCTGCGATCCGGCGTCGTTTGCCCGCGATCTGGGCTACTTCCAGCAGGGCGGCTGGGAGCTGTCGGGGCTGCGCGCCTTCGACCTCTATCCGCATACCCACCACATGGAGACTGTGGCGCTGCTGACGCCCCGGGGCTGATGCCACTACGATGGGCGGAGTAGTCCGACGTCGCGCTCCGTAATCACGGCTGACCTCATGCACCCTGCATTGAACCTTGTACTAGTTAGGTTTGCCTAACTAGTAAGGGGTCTGCGGCGCGACAAAGATGAAACTGTTGCGAGAGGAGTCCTGCGATGAGCATTGTGGACAGCTTCGGTTCAAAAGGCAAACTTAATGTAGCCGGTACCGAATATGAAATTTTCCGGTTGAACTCCGTTGAAGGTGCAAAAAACCTTCCGTTCAGCCTCAAGGTATTGCTTGAAAACCTGTTGCGGACCGAGGACGGCGCCAACATTACGGCCGGTCACGTCCGCGCACTGGCCGGCTGGGATCCCAGCGCCGAGCCCGACACTGAAATCCAGTTCACGCCGGCGCGCGTGATCATGCAGGACTTCACTGGCGTGCCCTGCGTTGTGGACCTTGCCACCATGCGTGAGGCAGTCAAGGAGCTTGGCGGTGACCCCAAGCGGGTGAACCCGCTGGCACCGGCCGAAATGGTGATTGACCACTCGGTGCAGATCGATGCCTTCGGCAACTCCGGCGCACTGGAGCGCAACATGGAGATCGAGTACCAGCGCAATGGTGAGCGTTACCAGTTCCTGCGCTGGGGCCAGACCGCGTTCGACGACTTCAAGGTCGTCCCGCCGGGAACCGGCATCGTGCACCAGGTCAACATCGAGTACCTGGCACGCACCGTCATGACCCGCGAAATCGACGGCGTGCTCCGGGCCTACCCGGACACCTGTGTCGGCACCGACTCGCACACCACCATGGTCAACGGCCTGGGCGTGCTGGGCTGGGGCGTCGGCGGCATCGAAGCCGAGGCTGCCATGCTCGGCCAGCCCGTCTCCATGCTGATCCCGCGCGTCGTGGGCTTCAAGCTGACCGGGTCCATCCCGGCCGGCGCCACCGCCACCGACGTCGTGCTGACCATTACCGAACAGCTGCGCAAGCACGGTGTGGTGGGCAAGTTCGTGGAGTTCTACGGCGAAGGCGTCGCGGCTGTGCCGCTGGCCAACCGCGCCACGATCGGCAACATGAGCCCGGAGTTCGGCTCCACGGCCGCCATGTTCCCGATCGACGACGTCACCCTCGACTACCTGCGCCTCACCGGCCGGTCCGAGCAGAACGTAGCCCTCGTCGAGGCCTACGCGAAGGAACAGGGCCTCTGGCACGATCCGTCGCATGAGATCAAGTTCTCCGAGTACCTCGAGCTGGACCTGTCCACGGTTGTTCCGTCGATCTCCGGCCCGAAGCGTCCGCAGGACCGCATCATCCTCACCGAGTCGAAGGCCCAGTTCCGCCAGGACCTGCGCAACTACGTGAAGGAAGAGCTGGCCGGCGGAAGCCTGGACGAAGCGATCGACGAAAGCTTCCCGGCCTCGGACGCACCGTCGTTCACCGCCTCCGGAACGCACCTGACGGACGAGGCCCCGCACGCGCACGGTCCGAAGTCCAACGGCCGCCCGGCCAACAAGGTGAGCGTCAAAACCGCAGACGGCCGCGAGTTCGAGCTGGACCACGGCGCAGTCTCCATCGCGTCGATCACGTCCTGCACCAACACGTCCAACCCGTCCGTGATGCTGGCCGCCGCACTGCTGGCCCGCAACGCCGTCGAAAAGGGCCTGGCCTCGAAGCCGTGGGTCAAGACCTCCGTGGCTCCCGGTTCCAAGGTTGTCACCGACTACTACAACAAGTCGGGCCTGACCCCGTACCTGGAGAAGCTCGGCTTCTACATCGTCGGCTACGGCTGCGCCACGTGCATCGGCAACTCCGGCCCGCTCGACGCCGAAATCTCCGAGGCCATCCAGGCCAACGACCTTTCCGTCGCTGCGGTGCTCTCCGGTAATCGTAACTTCGAAGGCCGGATCAACCCGGACGTGAAGATGAACTACCTGGCCTCCCCGCCGCTGGTCATCGCTTACGCCCTGGCCGGAACCATGGACTTTGACTTCGAAGTCGACGCGCTGGGCCAGGACCAGGCCGGCAACGACGTCTTCCTGAAGGACATCTGGCCGAACCCGGTCGAGGTCCAGCAGGTCATCGATTCCTCGATTGACAAGGACATGTTCGCCCGCGGCTACGAGGGCGTCTTCGACGGCGACGACCGCTGGAAGGCGCTCTCCACCCCGGCCGGCGACACCTTCGCCTGGGATCCGAAGTCCACATACGTCCGGAAGCCCCCGTACTTCGACGGCATCAAGGCGACGCCGGAGCCCGTCAAGGACATCACCGGCGCCCGCGTGCTGCTGAAGCTTGGCGACTCCGTCACGACGGACCACATCTCACCGGCAGGTTCCTTCAAGTCGGACACCCCGGCCGGGCAGTACCTGCTGGCCAACGGTGTGGAGCGCAAGGACTTCAACTCCTACGGCTCACGCCGTGGCAACCACGAGGTCATGATCCGCGGCACCTTCGCGAACATCCGCATCAAGAACCAGATCCTCGACGGCGTCGAGGGCGGATTCACCCGCGACTTCACGCAGGCGGGCGGCTCGCAGGCCTACGTCTACGACGCCGCCCAGAACTACCAGGCCGCCGGCATCCCGCTGATGGTCCTGGCCGGCAAGGAGTACGGCTCCGGTTCGTCCCGTGACTGGGCGGCCAAGGGCACGGCGCTCCTGGGAGTCAAGGCCGTCGTGGCCGAAAGCTACGAGCGCATCCACCGCTCGAACCTGATCGGCATGGGCGTCCTGCCCCTGCAGTACCCGGCCGGCCAGAACGCTGCCAGCCTCGGGCTCACCGGCATGGAAACCTTCGCGGTTGAGGGCGTCACAGCCCTCAACGAGGGCACCACGCCGAAGACGCTCAAGGTCACCGCAACGGCGGAAGACGGCACCGTCACGTCCTTCGACGCGGTCCTCCGCATCGATACCCCGGGCGAGGCGGACTACTACCGTAACGGCGGCATCCTGCAGTACGTGCTGCGCCAGATCTCGGCGTAGGGACCCGCGGTAAACGCGGCAACGCTTTTTCGCCGGGTTTACCGCGGGAGTGCGGAGATCGTCTCGGCCAACTAGCGGAAGGCTCCTCCCGCTCGGGGGGTGCAGCAGGCAAGCGCGAAGGCCCCGGCCGGTCACTGACCGGCCGGGGCCTTCGCGTTCCGGGCCAAGTGCCGGCACCGGGGCCGCTCCGGAGGCGTTAGAGTTAAAAGGTATGTCTACCACCCGAAGGAGGGGCCGTTGGGAATCTTGGAGACCATCCGGAATCCGCAGGACCTGAGCAAGTTGTCCGAGGCTCAGCTGGATCAGCTGGCAGCCGAGGTCAGGGTCTTCCTGATCGGCAACGTCTCCCAGACGGGAGGCCACCTCGGCCCGAACCTCGGCGTCGTTGAGCTCACCATCGCGGTGCACCGGATCTTCGATTCACCCCGCGACAGCATCGTCTTCGATACCGGACACCAGTCCTACGTGCACAAGCTCCTCACCGGACGCCAGGATTTCAGCACGTTGCGCCAGCAGGGCGGCCTCTCCGGTTACCCGGACCGCGCGGAGTCCGAACACGACATCGTGGAAAGCTCGCACGCCTCCTCCTCGCTGTCCTGGGCCGACGGGATCTCCCGCGCCCGGCAGCTCACCGGCGACGGCGACCGCTACGTGATCGCCGTTGTGGGCGACGGCGCCCTGACCGGAGGCATGGCCTGGGAAGCCATCAATAACATCGCCGCGGACAAGAAGCGCCGCGTTGTGATCGTCGTCAATGACAACGGCCGCTCCTACGCCCCGACCGTGGGCGGGTTGGCCGACTACCTAGCCTCGCTGCGCCCCACCATCGATTCCTTCCGCGCCGCGCCGGCCTACGAAGGCACCCTGGACTGGTGGCGGAAGAAGCTGCAGAACGGCGGAATCGTCGGCCAGTTCACCTACCGCAGCCTGCACGCCATGAAGAAGGGCGTCAAGGACTGGTGGGCCCCGCAGGGCATGTTCGAGGACCTCGGCATGAAGTACATCGGCCCCGTGGACGGCCACAACCTGCAGGCCATGGAGCATGCCCTCTCCACCGCAAGGAACTACGCGGGACCCGTGATTGTCCACGCCATGACCGAGAAGGGCCACGGCTACGCGCCGGCCCGCGCCCATGAGGCGGACCAGTTCCACGCCGTCGGGATCATCGACCCGGAGACGGGCGAGCCCGCCGAGGCCGGTGGCTCGACGTCCTGGACCTCCGTGTTCGCCGATGAGATCGCCGACATCGCGGACGAGCGCAAGGACATCGTGGGCATCACCGGCGCCATGCTGATCCCCGTGGGGCTGCACAAGTTCGCGGCCCGGCACCCCGAGCGGGTGTTCGACGTCGGCATCGCCGAACAGCATGCCCTCACCTCCGCCGCGGGCATGGCCTTTGGCGGGCTGCACCCCGTCGTCGCCGTGTACGCGACCTTCCTGAACCGCGCCTTCGACCAGTTGCTGATGGACGTGGCCCTGCACAAGGCCGGCGTCACCATCGTCCTGGACCGGGCGGGCGTCACCGGACCCGACGGTGCCAGTCACCACGGCATGTGGGACATGGCCATGGTCCAGATCGTCCCCGGACTTCACCTCGCCGCACCCCGGGACGCCACCCGGCTGCGCGAGGAACTCCGTGAGGCCGTCTCGATCGAGGACGCGCCCAGCGTGATTCGCTATTCCAAGGGCAGCGTCGGCGCCGAAGTCGAAGCGGTCGAACGGCTCAGCGACGGCGTCGACGTGCTGGCCAGGCGGCCGGCCGGCTCGAGCGAAAACGACGTCCTGATCATCAGCGTCGGCGCGATGTCCGAACTCGCGCTGGATGTCTCGAACCGGCTCGGAGCCCAGGGGATCAGCTCCACCGTGGTGGACCCCCGCTGGGTCCTCCCTGTCCGGAACTCCATCATCGCCCTCGCCTCCCACCACCGTCTCGTCATCTGCATTGAGGACGGGGTGCGCGCAGGCGGCGTTGGCTCCCGGATCCGGCAGGAAATGCGGGCCGCCGGAGTGGACACGGCCCTCAACGAGGTGGGGCTTCCGGTCGCGTTCCTGGACCACGGAACCCGCAGCCAGGTGCTGGCGCGCGTCGGACTGACCGCCCAGCAGATCACGCACGACGTCGTCGCGCAGGTCCTGGGGACCAAGGTGCCGTTCGCGCGGCCCCTCCCCGGGCAGGAACACCCCAGCACCGGCAGCCTGCCGCTGCTGTAGCCGGCACCTCTGAAGAGAATCACGTCTGAAGAGAAACACCGTCCAATGGCGCCACCTCCGGTGCTGTCGCGGAACGGTTCAGGAAGGAACTGGCACATGAGCGGAATTATCCGGGTCTACAAACGCAACGACGAAGGGGTCCTCGATTTCAGGGAGGCCTGGTTTGACGCTGAGTACAGCCAGTTCGTGATGAACCACGGCGTCGTCGGGCATCAGAGCAGGACCGAGGAGACCGATGTCGCCGACGCGGCCGCCGCCGACGGTCTGATGGACGCCTTCGCCGTGCAATGCGCCGAAGACGGCTTCGCCGAGATCCCCGAGCAGGAGCAGTCCTGGGTCGTGGCCCAGTATGCCCTGAAGACCAAGGACGGCACGGACCGGGACCGCTACCTCGAAGAGAAGGCAAAGGACGCCCTGATCAGCCACCTGGCCTGGCGCGGACTGGGCATTGTGGAGCGCTCCGAATTTTCCGACTCCAAGCTCAACATCTTCATCCTGACCCCGGATGTGAACAAGGCCGTGAGCGCCATCAAGGTGTGCATTCGCGGCGAGGATCTTGATTTCACCAAGCTGAGCATCGGCGCGGCGGCCTTCGGCGAGACGTCCTTCAAGCTTAAGCACTCACCGAAGCCGGCGAACAGCTTCAGCATCTAGCGGCACCGGCAACGTCCACATCTGTTGGGGGACTTCGATCGGAAGGCATTCCTCATGGCGCCAAAATCAGTTGAGCCCGGCCGCACCCCGCTTCCGCGGGGGATAGCGGCTCCCGCCCGGCGGGCCCTCGCCCACGAGGGTGTGGAGACCCTCGAGCAGATGGTGGAGCTCGGCGGGCAGCGACTCTCCGGACTGCACGGGATGGGGCCGGGGACGCTGGCCCAACTGCAGGACGCCCTGGACGAACATGGGCTGGAGCTGCCCCGGTATTAGCAGGCCATCCGTCTGGGGCCCGGCGCCGGGACCGCCTGGCCGCCGCGCCCGGCCGTTATAGGCTGAACCCCATGACTGAATACCGCCGCGTAGGAAATTCCGGACTGACCGTCTCCGTCGTGGGACTTGGCTGCAACAACCTGGGCCGGTCCAATACGGCCACCGAGTCGCAGGAGGGGACCGACGCCGTCGTGCATGCGGCCCTGGACACCGGAATTACGTTCTTCGACGTCGCGGACACCTACGGCCGGGAGCCGGGCCTCAGCGAGACGATGCTGGGCAAGGCCCTTCGGGGGTGCCGCGACGACGCTGTGGTCGCCACCAAATTCGGCATGGACATGCGGGGGGCCAACGGCAACGACTTCGGTGCCCGCGGCTCGCGCCGCTACATTATCAAGGCCGCGGAGGCCTCCCTGCGCCGGCTTGGCACCGATTGGATCGACCTCTACCAGTTCCATGTCCCCGACCCGCTGACGCCGATCGAGGAGACCCTCGCGGCCCTCGACGAGCTCATCAGCAGCGGCAAGGTCAGGTACATCGGCCACTCCAACCGGGCCGGCTGGCAGATTGCCGAGGCCGAATTCGTGGCCCGGGCCCGCGGGGGAGCGCGCTTCATCTCCAGCCAGAACCACTACAACCTGCTGGACCGCCGTGCCGAACTCGAGGTCACGCCCGCGGCAGAGGCCTACGGCTTGGGCGTCCTGCCATACTTCCCACTGGCCAACGGCCTGCTGACCGGCAAGTACGCCAAGGACGCCGCGCCGGAGGGATCCCGCCTCAGCCACACCCGCACCAACCTCGTCCACGACGCGGACTGGGAACAGCTCGGTGCCTTCAGCGCCTTCGCAGCGGAGCGGGGCCTGAACGAGATCCAGGTTGCGTTCTCCTGGCTCGCGGCGCAGCCCTCGGTCAGCAGCGTCATCGCTGGCGCCACCCGGCCCGAACAGGTCCGGCAGAACGCCGCTGCCGTGGCCTGGATCCCCAGCGCCGCGGAACTTGCCGAGCTCACCGACCTCTTCCCGCGCACGCCGAAGGTCGCGCTGTTCTAGAAAACGCCGCCGTCCGGACCGCGGTGGGGACTGCAGTCCGGACGACGGCGCCGGCCGGCGTTCGGCCCTAGGACGGGCGGCCTGGGCCTATGCCGGTTCGGACGCCACGCCGGGCGCCAGGAACTTCCTGCCGTTGACCCGCTCGGAGGCGCCCACCCGGTCCAGGTACGGGGTGATGCCGCCAAGGAACATCGGCCAGCCGGCCCCGAGGATCATGCAGAGGTCGATGTCCTCCGGTCCGGCCACGACGCCCTCGGCGAGCATCAGCCCGATTTCCTCGGCCAGCGCATCCTGCGTGCGACGCAGCACCTGCTCGGCGGTGGACGGGGTGCTGCCGAAGGACATCAGCGCCAGGGTGCCGGCCGGGATGAACGGCTTACCGTCCGTGCCCTTCTCCGGTGCCCCGTCCTGCACGGCCCAGATGGACTTCACGCCGCTGTCGATGAGTTTCTGCAGGTTTTGCGATACGGTGAAGCGGTCAGGGAACGCGGCGTTGAGGGATTCCTGGACGTGCTGCGCGACGGGCAGGCCCACCATAGAGCCGAGGACGAACGGCGTCATGGGCAGGCCCATCGGGCGCAGCGCGTTGTCCGCCACCTCGGCGGGGGTGCCCTCGTCGAAGGCCGCGGTCACTTCCCCCATCAGGCGGAGCAGCAGGCGGTTGACCACAAACGCCGGGGCGTCCTTGACCAGCACGGCGGACTTCTTGAGTCCCTTGGCGAGCTCGAACGCGGTGGCCAGCACGGCGTCGTCGGTCTTCGGAGCACGCACGATCTCCAGCAACGGCATCACGGCCACCGGATTGAAGAAGTGGAAGCCGACGAGGCGCTCCGGGTGCGCCAGATCCTCGGCCATTGCGGTGACGGACAGCGAGGACGTGTTCGTGGCGAGGATGCACTCGGGCGAAACGATCGCCTCGACCTCCTTGAAGACCTGCTTCTTCACGTTGAGCTCCTCGAAGACGGCCTCAATGACGAAGTCGGCGTCGGAGAAGGCGTCCTTGGAGACTGAACCGGAGACGAGCGCCCGGGTCCGGTTGGCGGCGTCGGAGCTGATTCGTCCTTTCGCCAGCAGTTTGTCCACCTCGGCATGGACGTAGCCCACGCCCTTGTCCACGCGGGCCTGATCGATGTCCGTCATGACCACGGGCACCTTGAGCTGGCGGGCGAAGAGCAGGGCGAGCTGGCTCGCCATCAGCCCGGCGCCGACAACGCCGATCTTGGTCACCGGGCGGGCGAGCTTGCGGTCCGGGGCGCCCGCGGGGCGCTTGGACCGGCGCTGGACAAGGTCCAGGAAGGCGTAGACGGTGGAGCGGAACTCATCGGTCTGCATCAGGTCCGCGAGGGTCTCGCATTCCAGCTCCGCGGACTGGGCCTGCGTCAGCGTGCGGTTGGCTTCCATCACCTCGAGGACCTTCGCCGGCGCGGGAGAAGCGTTGGAGGTTTTGGCCTCCACGAAGGCGCGTCCCGCAGCGATGGCGCCGGCCCAGCGGGCCGCGACCTCCGGTTCGGCGGGGTCGACGGCGTTGGCCCGTTCCGGCGTCACGGCGCCGGCGATCACCTTGGCCGCCCAGGCGACGGACTGCTCGACGAAGTCGGCGGGCTCGAACATAGCATCCGCCATGCCGAGCTTGAACGCCTGCGGCCCGGTCAGGGTGCGGTTGTTGCTCAGCGGGTTCTCGATCATCACCTTGAGGGCGTTCTCGGGGCCGATGAGCCGCGGCAGGATGTACACCCCGCCCCAGCCCGGGATGAGGCCGATGAAAGCCTCGGGCAGGGCCAGCGCACCGGCACCGGTGGAGACGGTGCGGTAGGTGGACTGCAGCGCGATCTCCAGCCCGCCGCCGAGGGCGAGGCCGTTGATGAAAGCGAAGCTGGGCACGCCCAGGTTGGCCAGGGTGGCGTACACGTCGTGGCCCAGCTGGGCCATCCAGAGCCCGTGCTCGCGGCCGCTGATGGACTTCACCGTGGACAGGTCCGCGCCGGCGACCAGGAAGTAGGGCTTGCCGGTGACGCCGACGCCGGTGATCTCACCGCGGGCGGCGCGTTCCTTCAGCCCTTCAAGGACGGTGCCGAGTTCGATCAGGGTGTTGGGACCCAGGGTGGTGGGCTTGGAGTGGTCAAGGCCGTTATCCAGCGTGACCAGGGCGAAGGTGCCGGGGCTCTTGCCATCGACGGCGGGGAGCGTGATGTCCTGGACGTAGGAGTGGGTCACCGACTCGTTCGGGAAGAGGTCGGCAAGCTTGCGGAAATCTGCGGCGCTCATGCTGCGGCTCCAGTCTCGGTGGCGGTGGTCTCGGTGTAGGCGGTGCCATAGCCGGCGTGGTGCGGGTTTTCCCAGATCACGGTGGCGCCCATGCCCAGGCCGATGCACATGGTGGTCATGCCGAAGCGGACGGCAGGGTCCTCCTCGAACTGGCGTGCCAGCTGGTTCATCAGCCGGACACCGGAGGAAGCCAGCGGGTGCCCGACGGCGATCGCGCCGCCGTAGCGGTTGACCCGGGGGTCGTTGTCGGCGATGCCGAAGTGGTCCAGGAAGCTGAGGACCTGGACGGCGAACGCCTCGTTGATTTCGAACAGTCCGATGTCTCCGATGCCCAACCCGGCGTTCCTGAGGGCCTTTTCCGTGGCGGGAACCGGGCCGATGCCCATGACCTCGGGCTCGACTCCGGCGAAGGCATAGCTGACCAGGCGCATCTTGACCGGCAGGCCGAGTTCCTCGGCGGCGTCGGCGGAGGCCAGCAGGGCGGCGGTGGCGCCGTCGTTGAGGCCGGCGGCGTTGCCGGCTGTGACGCGGCCATGGGCCCGGAAGGGGGTTTTCAGGCCGGCGAGGTCCTCCACCGAGGTGCCGGGGCGCGGCGGCTCATCCACGGTGTTGACCGTCCAGCCCTGGCCGGGCTTCATCGTGGCGACGGGCACCAGATCGAGCTGGATCCGGCCCTCCGCGTAGGCGGCGGCCAGCTTGTCCTGGGACGCGACGGCGTACGCGTCGGCGCGGTCCTTGGTGATCGCAGGGAAGCGGTCGTGCAGGTTCTCGGCGGTGTTGCCCATGTTCAGGGCGGCCGGATCCACGATCCGTTCGGACATAAAGCGCGGGTTGGGGTCCGCGCCGGCGCCCATCGGGTGGTTGCCCATGTGCTCCACGCCGCCGGCGATCACGACGTCGTAGGCGCCGAAGCCGATGCCGCTCGCCGTCGTCGTCACGGCGGTCATGGCGCCGGCGCACATCCGATCGATCGCGAAGCCGGGCACCGTGCGGGGCAGCCCGGCCAGCAGGGCCGCGGTACGGCCGATGGTCAGGCCCTGGTCGCCGGTCTGCGTCGTGGCGGCGATGGCCACCTCGTCGATCCGTTCGGCGGGAAGGGACGGGTTGCGGCGCATCAGTTCCCGGATGCACTTGACCACGAGGTCATCGGCGCGGGTCCCGGCGTAGATGCCCTTCTCGCCGGCGCGGCCGAACGGGGTGCGGACGCCGTCAACGAAAACGACGTCGCGGACGGTGCGGGAATTCGCGCTGCCCGGGTTTTCGGTGATGCGTCTTCCGCTGCTGTGTTCTCCGCTTGGGCGGTCTTGGCTCACGTGTTACTCCTCATTGAGACATGGGTGCCGGAGCCGCGCCCATGGCAGGAGGTGCCATGGGCAGCGGGAATCCGGACGACATCAATCAACATGTTACTCGCGAGTAACATAGCTGGCAAGGAGTTTGGGCGTCCGCGGCTTAAAGTGCGCTGTCGGGCGCTGCCCCGGCAGCTGCCTTGGGTGTCTTTTCCGGCAGTGGCCTGGGGTTCAGGAAGGCCTCGGTGATAAGCGGGGTGGTGAGTTCGATCTGCCACTGGCGGGCGCCGAGGTTCTGTAGCTCCTCGGCGATGCCTTCTTCGCTCAGCTCGGCCGGCGGGCGCCAGGCGACGCGGCGGAGGTAGTCCGGCGTCAACAGATTCTCCAGCGGCATGTTGATCTCATCGGCTTTGGCCTGCAGCAGGGGCCGGGCGGTGGCGAGCCTCGCGGCGGCGTCCGGATCCCGTTCTGCCCAGACCCGCGGCGGCGGGGGAGCATTGGTGGCCAGGTGGAGGGGAGGGAGCTCCTCGAGGGTCCGGGCCGTGCTGATGCAGCGCAGCCAGCGCGGGGCCTCGCGCTGGGCCGCCCGGCCGTGGAAACCCTTGGTGCCCAGCAGTTGCGGCACGGTGCCGGGCATGGCCTTCGCGGCGGCCACGAGGGCCGAGTCCGGCAGGAGCCGGCCCGGGGCGACGTCGCGCTTCTGGGCCAGCGAGTCGCGCTCGATCCAGAGTTCGCGGACAGCGGCCAGCTGGCGGCGGTCGCGGATCTGGTGCAGCCCGGAAGTCTTGCGCCACGGGTCGACGCGCGGAGGCGCCTGCCCTGACTCGAGGATGGCGGCGAACTCCTGCCCGGCGAAGTCGAGTTTGCCGTCGGCTACGAGGAGCTCGATCAGCTCCTCGCGCAGCTCGGTCAGGACCTCGACGTCGAGGGCCGCGTAGCGCAGCCAGGGTTCCGGCAGCGGGCGGGTGGACCAGTCGGCGGCCGAATGTTCCTTCGCCAGGCCGAAGCCGAGCAGCTGTTCGATCACCGCGGCGAGACCGACGCGCGGCAGGCCGGCGAGGCGGGCGGCCAGTTCGGTGTCAAAGAGTTTGTCCGGCCACATGCCGAGTTCGGACAGGCAGGGCAGGTCCTGGCTGGCGGCGTGCAGGATCCATTCGACGCCGCGCAGGGCGTCGTTGACGATCCTCAGGTCCCCGAAGGGCTCCGGATCGATCAGCCAGGTGCCGGCGCCTTCGCGGCGGATCTGGACGAGGAAGGCGCGCTGGCCGTAGCGGAAACCGGAGGCACGTTCGGCGTCGACACCCGCGGGGCCGTGTCCTGCGGCGAGGGCCGCGGCGCAGCGTTCCAGGCCGGATTGGGTTTCAATGACGAGCGGCACGCCGTCGCGGGGGGCATCGAGGTCGATAACCTCGGGGACCAGGCTGTCGAAGCCGTCCACCGCGATGTGGGCTGTGGTGTCAGCGGCCTCTGGGTTGCCTGGTGCGGCGGCCGTGGTGATTTCCGGGATGTGAGGGGTCATGATGAGTTCAGTTTACCGACAAGTGGCCAACACTCCGGCGTTGCAGGCCGCGCAGTGGGCAGAACCGCGCCGGGTGGCGGGCTGTCAGGGCCTGTCATCACGGCTGTCCGCGCCTCCGGGGCAGGGGTGTGACGCCGTCGGGCAGCGGCGGCAGGCCCGCGAAGGTGCAGACCATGTCCGACCACGCCTCGAGATGCGTGGTGATGTCGGGGGTGGCCGGGGTCCACGAGGCGCGGAGTTCGATGTCGATCGAGTTGGGCCGTTCGGAGAGCGTGCCGAAGCTTTCGGAGAGCACCCGCGTCGCGGTGCCGCCGGCGGAGCGGTAGGGGGCGGAGTGGTTTTCCAGGGCTTCGACGAGCCAGGCCCAGGCGACGGAGCCGAGCATTTCATCGTTGCCCATCTCAGGCTCCAGCTGGGCACGGATGTACGTGACGATCCGGAATTCGCCGTCCCAGACGGCGGAGCCGTCGGGGTCGTGGAGGAGGATGAAGCGGCCGGTGGCCAGTTCGACGTCGTCGCTCCCGGATGCGGGCTCAAGGCCCGCGGCCGCCGGACCGTGGGCCGCCCCGAATCCGGCCGTGTCTCCCGTGGCAATCACTTCGGCCCCGAGCGCCACGGCAAAGGGAGCCAGCCGGGCGGGCGCCGGAATCTCTTCCAGGCGCAGCTCACTGCGGCACCGTGCTTGACGAAGGGTTCCCAAGGCAAAGAGAAAATCTGCCGGAACCTGCTCGAGTGCGTTCACAATGGAAGATTATGCAACGTCCCCGCCTAAGCCCGGCAGGCTCGCCGCCGACCGGTGCTGTGGGCGCCCCGGCGGCGGCAGTGCCGGCCCGCCCGGATCAGCCGGCAGCGAGTTCGCGCTTGATGGCGGCGATGAAGGAATCAACGTCATCCTCGGTGGTATCAAAGGAGCACATCCAGCGGACCTCGCGGGCCGCCTCGTTCCAGTCGTAGAAGCGGAAGGACGTGCGCAGCCGGTCCGCCACACCCGCCGGAAGGACCGCGAAGACCCCGTTGGACTCGGTCTTCTGGCTCAGTTCGACGCCGGGGATGGACTCGACCCCCGCACGCAGCCGGGCCGCCATGGCGTTGGCGTGCGAGGCCGAGCGCAGCCAGAGGTCACCCTCGAGCAGGGCGATGAACTGGGCAGACATAAACCGCATCTTGGAAGCCAGCTGCATGTTCATCTTGCGAAGGTAGATCAGGCCGTGGGCTGCCGCCGGGTTCAGCGCAACGACGACCTCGCCGAACAGCAGGCCGTTCTTGGTGCCGCCGAAGGAGAGGATGTCCACGCCGGCGTCGCGGGTGAAGGCCCGCAGCGGCACGTTCAGGTGCGCGGCGGCGTTGGCCAGCCGGGCGCCGTCCATGTGCAGCTTCATGCCTTTGGCGTGGACGTGCTCGGCGATGGCCCGGACTTCCTCCGGGGTGTAGCAGGTGCCCAGTTCGGTGGTCTGCGTGATGGACACGGCCAGCGGCTGGGCGCGGTGCTCGTCGCCCCAGCCCCAGGCTTCCTTGTCAATCAGCTCGGGGGTGAGCTTGCCGTCCGCTGTGTGCACCTGGAGCAGCTTGATGCCGCCGATCCGCTCCGGAGCGCCGTTCTCGTCCATGTTGATGTGGGCCGTCGAGGCGCAGACGACCGCGCCCCAGCGCGGCAGCAGGGACTGCAGCGACAGCACGTTGGCGCCGGTGCCGTTGAAGACCGGGAAGCATTCGATCCCTTCGCCGAAGTGCTCCTCCATCAGCTGCTGCAGCCGGGCGGTGTAATCGTCCTCGCCGTAGGAGACCTGGTGGCCTTCGTTGGCCGCGGCCAGGGCGGCCAGCACCTCGGGATGGACGCCGGAGTAGTTGTCCGAGGCGAAGCCGCGGACGGAGGGGTCATGGAGCCGCGCTGCGGTGCTGGCAGGGGCAGTTTCAACTGTGCTTGTCATCGATTTGCTCACGCTTTCAGTCTAAGGAGGTCCGGGCCCAACGGCTAAGTCCGGTACTTGGGCTCAGCGTTGGGGGTCGGGGCCCAGCAGCAGCCGCTGGCCGTTCAGTTCCGCTGCCGGGGTGGTGAAGAGCCCCACGGCGGCAGCGGCGAGGTCCTCGACGTCGGTGAAGCCGGGGAAACTGCGTTCCGGGGACTTCTCCCGCATGGCCGCGTCCACGAGGGCCTTCACCACGAAGATCACGGCGGCGCTGTGCAGTCCAACGGGGCCGGCGTCACCGCCGGGGCCGGCGGTCCCGGACTGCCCGCGGTGGAACCCGTCCGCGACGGCCAGGGTCCAGGCCTCTGCCGCGGCCTTGGCCGCCACATAACTGGCGGTGGCCGCCGTCGGGCTGCTCACGGCGGTGGAGGAGACCATCGCGAACCGTCCGGCGTCGGAGGCTGCGAGGTCGTCGAAGAAGACCCGCGTGACGTTCCGCACCGTGGTGACGGCGCCGCGTTCCAGGAAGTCCCAGTCCTCGTCGCTCTGGTCCGTGATGCCCTTGGCGCCGCGCCAGCCGCCGACGAGGTGGATGACGCCGTCGACTTTCCCGGCCGCAGCGGTAATTGTGGCGTGCAGCGAGCGGACGTCCGCGAGGTCGCCGAGGTCGCAGACGAGCGGTGTGATACCGCTGCCGGCTTCCGCGGCGGCCGCCTCGATCCGGGGCCCGTCCGAGCCCACGGAGAAGACGGTGTGACCGGCGTTGTGCAGGGCGCGGGCGGCGGCGATCCCCGAAGGGCCGCTGCCGCCCGTGACCACCACGTTCAGGGTGCGTCCGGCACTCATCCGGCGTTCATGACTGTCACAGCCGGGTTGGCTGCTGCGCCGGCATCAGATGCGCCAGTATCAGACGTGCCGGTGATGCCTGCCGTGGACTCGATGACCGGGCGCATCTTCTTTTCCAGCGCCTCGTAGAACATGGACAGCGGGAACTCGTCGTCGAGTACCTGGTCCGTGAGGCCGCGCGGCGGGCCTGCCAGGGGCAGTGCGCCGGGGCCCTTGGCCCAGACGGAAGCCGGGTTGGCGGTGACTGTGCCGGAGATCAGCTCGTAGGCGGCGAGCCAGTGGGCCATCTTGGGACGGTCGATCGAGCGCCAGTACAGCTCCTCGATCTTTGCGCCGAGTTCAACCACGACGTCGGCCACCTCGTCCCAGTCGATGCTGAGCTTGCTGTCGGTCCAGTGCAGGACGTGGTGCTGGTGCATCCAGGCGAAGAGCAGCTGCCCGCCGAGGCCGTCATAGTTGCGGACGCGGCTGCCGGTGATGGCGAAGCGGAAGATCCGGTCGAAGATGACTGCATACTGGACCAGTTTGGCGTGCCGGCGCGCCTCCGGATCGGCGTCCTCGTCCTTCTCGATGGTCACGGATTCGCGGAACGCGGTGAGGTCACAGCGGAGTTCCTCGAGGGAGTAGAGGAAGAACGGCATGCGCTGCTTGATCATAAACGGGTCAAAGGGCAGGTCGCCGCGCATATGGGTGCGGTCGTGGATGAGGTCCCACATAACGAAGGCTTCTTCGGTCAGTGCCTGGTCCTCGAGCAGGGCCGCCGCGTCCTCGGGCAGCTGCAGCGACGTGATGTCCGCGGCGGCGCGCAGCACGCGGCGGAAGCGGGCTGCCTCGCGGTCGGCGAAGATGGCGCCCCAGGTGAAGGTGGGCGTTTCCCTGACGGCGACGGTTTCCGGGAACAGGACCGCGGAGTTGGTGTTATAGCCCGGTGTGAAGTCGAGGAACCGGATCGGGACGAAGAGCTTGTTGGAGTACTCGCCCGCTTCCAGTCCGGCGATGAACTCGGGCCAGATAACCTCGATCAGCACGGCCTCGACCAGCCGGTTGCTGCTGCCGTTCTGCGTGTACATCGGGAACACCACGAGGTGCTGCAGGCCGTTGACCCGCTGCTGCTGGGGCTGGAAGGCCTGCAGGGAGTCAAGGAAGTCGGGCACACCGAAGCCGCCGTCGGCCCAGCGGCCGAAGTCGGTCACCAGGAGTTCGAGGTAGCTGGCGTCGTGCCGGAAGGCGGGGGCGAGAGCGGTGATCGCTGCCGTGATAGAGCGGACATGCCCTGCGGCGGCTTCATGGTCGGCGGCCTCCGGAACGGATCCGTCCTGGCTCTGGAGGGCCTGCAGCGCGGTGGCGGCAGCCTTGAGCCGCAGCCAGTCCGGGGAGCTGGTGGTGATGGGTGCGGTGGCCGTGATAGCGGTGGTAGTCATCGTCGGTGGGCGCCTTTCTGGTTGCCGGGAGCGTCGCTCGTCAGTATCTACAGCGAGCGTAGCAAGCAATCAGGAGCCCTAATGCAAAATAGGCTTGAGCATAAGAAACTCTGTGGCAAGTGCGGCGGCAGCCGCGCCCCAGCTACAGCGGGGACGGGGCTGCCTGCCGAGTGCTCCCGCCCCGACGGCAGAGGGCCCCCGCCGCAGCCGCTGACGCGGCGCCGGACGGGGACCCTCTCCATTGTTCGGCCGGACTGTTCAGCCGGACTATTTTCGGCCGGGTGCCCGGGCTACTGGCCGGCGTCGTCCGCCGATACCAGCTTCAGCGAGACGGAATTGATGCAAAAGCGCTGGTCAGTGGGGGTTCCGTAGCCTTCGCCGTCGAACACATGGCCAAGGTGGGAGTCGCAGGTGGCGCAGCGAACCTCGACGCGTTCCATGCCCAGGGCGCGGTCATGGATGTAGCGGACGGTGCCCTCCGCGAGCGGTGCCCAGAACGAGGGCCAGCCGCAGTGCGAATCGAACTTCTCGTTGCTCGTGAACAGTTCCGTGCCGCACGCCCGGCACTGGTAGACGCCCGCGGTGTGGGTGTCCCAGTACTCGCCGGTATACGGGCGCTCGGTCCCGGCCTGGCGCAGGACGCGGTACTCTTCCGGCGTTAGTTCCTCGCGCCACTGCGCATCGGGCTTTTCAACGGGTGCGGCGCCGGTTTCCGGTGCGGACCCAGATTCGGGTACGGCTGCGGGCATGACCTTGGACCTGTGGTTAAAGATGCTCATAGCCTAAACAACGCTCAGGAGTCCCCGATAAATCCCGATCCCGCGTACAGATGCAGCACGGGAAGGCCCAGCTTGTCCTGCGCCTTGTTGGCCCAGTCGGTGTGGAAGGTATCCGCGACGGCGTGCGGGCGGGTGATCACCACAGCCTGTCCCGCCCCCAGTTCCTTGACCTTGGCGACAAGGCTGTCGACCGCCTTGCCTTCGACGATTTCGCCGGTGACGCCGCCGCCCAGCCCGGTCAGGGCCGCGAGCGAGACTGCCAGCGTTTCGGCCGCTTCGGCCCGTTCCCCGGCGGGGTCGGAGTGGGACGTCAGTTCACGGAAGGCCTTGGCGATCTCCAGCATGGAGAGGTTCTCCAGGAAATCGACCAGCAGGTGCCGCTCGGTATTGGCCGGAACCAGGACCACCAGGGGAGTATCACCGCCGGCAACCAGGGTTTCAATGTTGACGCGGTCATCCGCGCCGAGGGGCTCTTCTGTCAAAATGACGATTGGATCACTCATGCCCCCAGCCTAGTCCCGCGCCGTTGGCCCCGCGCAAATTATGGCTTCCAGCGCTCCGAACGCGCCTTTTTGGGCGGTCTAACGGGCAGCGTAGCGGGCTGTTGTGGAGCACCCGATGGCTGCACGCGGGACCCGTTGCCGGTCATGGACGCCGCGCGGATGCGGCCGGGAGCAGCGGGTTCGGCAAGAATGGTGCCATGGCTTCCTCCCAGCGCCTCCTGCCCCACCCGCACCGGGTCCCCACTGCCCCAGCAAATACTGCGGCTGCCCTCGCGGCCCCCGCCGGCGACGTTTCGCTGCCCGGCAGCGCCAAATGGGCCGTGGGCGGCATCATCGGCGGGAGCGTTGCGGCAGGCCTGCTCGCCGCCGGCTCCTCGGCCCTGGCCCTGTATTTCGCCCGCCGCGTGATCACGCCCGCCCGGGTCCGCGAAGAGGACCAGGAGATCCTCGCGGTGATCCGTGACGCGCAGGGGCTGCAGCTCATCCTGGCGGCCACCCCCGAGGCCACGGTTGAGGGCACCTACGGCTTCCTTTTCGATGGCGGCCGCGGTCACGCGAGGATCGGCAGGATCGTGTCCTACTCTCCGGCCGAGCGCACTGTGCAGCGCGAAGTGGAGGCCGTCTACAGTGGAGACCTCGCCACGGCGCGGCGCGGCATTTGGAGCGGCACCACCCACCCGGATCCCGCCAGTATCGGTCTCCCCTCCGAAGAGGTACAGATCGAAGTCGACGGCGGGACGGCGCCGGCATGGCTGATCCCGGCGGCAGCGGCGACGGACATCTGGGCGGTGATGGTGCACGGGCGCGGCGCCACCCGGCAGGAAGCGCTGCGGGCGGTTCGGACGGCGCGGGAACTGGGCATGTCCAGTCTGCTGATTTCCTACCGCAACGACGGACTGGCGCCGTCGGCGCAGGACGGCCGCTACGGCCTCGGTTCCACCGAATGGCGCGACGTTGAGGCCGCCATCGGCTATGCCCTGGAACAAGGTGCCCGCGAAGTGGTGCTCTTCGGCTGGTCCATGGGCGGGGCGATCTGCCTCCAAACCGCCGACCTCTCCCGCTACCACCACCTGATCCGGGCCATGGTGCTCGACGCGCCGGTGATCAACTGGGTCAACGTGCTGGCGCACCACGCGGAACTTAACCGGATCCCCTCGGCCGTGGGCCGCTACGGGCAGCTGATGATGAGCCACAAACTGGGCCGCCGGCTGACCGGCCTCGCCGCCCCGGTGGACCTCAAGGCCATGGATTGGGTCTCCCGCGCGGTCGAACTGCGCACCCCAACGCTGATCATCCACAGCGTCGACGACGAATACGTCCCCTACGGGCCGTCCGCGGCCCTGGCCGAGAAGAACCCCGAGATGGTCACGTTCGAGACGTTCAACCGCGCCCGGCACACCAAGGAATGGAACGTGGACCCGGAGCGCTGGGAGCGGCTGGTGATGGCCTGGCTCGGGCAGCAGCTCGCGCCGCGGGCGAACCCGGGACAGCCGAACCCCGAGGCACCGGCCCCGCCGAGTTGACACTTCACGGCAGTGTTTCTCGAGAACATTGCTGTGTGCTGCACACTCGGCGAGTCCTCTGCGCCCCGCAGCCCGGTTAGTTCCTGCCCGTGCCGATCCGCGCTGTCCGTGCCCCGGTGAGCCGGATCAGTTCGGCCGGGGGCAGCTCGATGTCCAGGCCGCGCCGGCCGCCGGAGACGAGGATCGTGTCCAGGCCCAGGGCGGTCTCATCCACAACGGTGGGGGAGGACAGCCGCTGGCCAAGCGGCGAGATGCCGCCGAGCACATAGCCGGTGCGGCGTTCGGCCGCGGCAGGATCAGCCATTGCGGCCCTCTTGCCTTCCATCGCCGCCGCCATCGCCTTGAGATCCAGGTTTCCGCTCACCGGAACGACGCCGACGGCGAGCCTGCCGTCGACGTCGACCATCAGGGTCTTGAACACCCGGGCGGGGTCAATCCCCAGGACCGCGGCCGCTTCCAGGCCGTAGCTCGCTGCGGCGGGATCATGGCTGTAGGGGTGCGCGACGAAAGGAACCCCGGCCGCGGTGAGTACCGCGGTGGCCGGAGTTCCTTGTGACGGGTTTTTGCGGGCCAAGTGAGCGCCCGGGTCAGGGCTGCTGCGGGAGGGCGGCAACCTGGCGCTTGATCCGGCCCAGCATCGCCGTCATTCCGCGCATCCGCAGCGGGGTGATGGCCCGGGTGAGGCCCAGCAGCTCCGGCATATCGTCCGGGACGGCCAGGATCTCCGCCGCGCTTAGTCCGTCGAGGCCGTCGTGCAGCACACTTGCGAAACCGCGCGTGGTCGGTGCCTCGGGCGGCGCCTTGAAGAAGAGCCGGACACTGTCCGGCGCGCCGCCGTCGTGCTGCTCTGTCTCAATCGTGAGGAACAGCGGCGACTGGCACTCGACCACCTGCTCCATCAGCTCCGGGTGGTCCTTGAGCCGGTCGGGGAGCTCCGGAAGCTCGCGGGAAAATTCAAGCAGCAGCTGGAGCCGTTCGGGTTCCGTTACGGCCTGGAAGTCGTCAACAATTTCCGCCAGTGCGGCGGGGAGGGCAGAAGTATTCATCCCTTCCAGCTTACGCACGCGCGGCCAATGTGTCCCGGTCAGCTCCTGTTTACGCCGGGGCTACCTGGCAACCGGAATTCCGCCGCGTTCGGCGCCCTTGACGATCGGGACGCGGACGGCGTTGCCCCATTCGGTCCAGGACCCGTCGTAGTTGCGGACGGTTTCGAAGCCCAGCAGGAACTTGAGCGCGAACCAGGTGTGGCTGGAACGCTCGCCGATGCGGCAGTACGCCACGACGTCGTCGCCTTCCTTCAACCCAGCCTCGCCGAGGTACAGCGCCTCAAGCTCGGGACGGTTGCGGTAGGTGCCGTCCTCGGCGGCCGCGCGGGCCCACGGGATGGACGCCGCCGTGGGGATGTGGCCGCCGCGCAGGGCGCCTTCCTCCGGGTAGGCGGGCATGTGGGTGCGCTGGCCGGTGTACTCCTCGGCGGAGCGGACGTCGATCAGCGGCTTGCCGAAGTGGGCCAGGACGTCGTCCCTGAAGGCGCGGATCGGGGCGTCGTTGCGCAAGACGACGGGGTACTCGGAGGGCGCGGGGGCGGTCCTGTCGGTGGTGAGGGAGCGGCCTTCGGCAATCCACTTGTCCCGGCCGCCGTCGAGCAGCCGGACGTCCTCGTGGCCGAAGAGCGTGAAGACCCAGAGGGCGTATGCTGCCCACCAGTTGGACTTATCGCCGTAGATGACCACGGTACTGTCGCGGGAGATGCCCTTGGCTGCGGCGAGGGCGGCGAACGCTGCGCCGTCGACGTAGTCGCGGGTGACCTCGTCGTTCAGCTCCGTGTGCCAGTCGATCTTGACCGCCCCGGGAATGTGGCCCGTCTCGTAGAGCAGCACGTCCTCGTCGGATTCCACCACCACCAGTTTGCCGCCGCCGAGGGCACCGGCTTCGATTGCCGCCGCCAGCCACTCGGTGGATACCAACCGCTCGGGGTGGGCGTAGGCGGAGAATTTTTCGTTCTGCTCAACGGGGTAGGGCATTGCGATGGCCTTTCACTGAAGCGGTCAGGAGGCCGGGCCGCGGATCGATCGCGGCTCCGGGTCTGCTACAACACTAGCCACGCCCCGGCGGGATTGTTCAACCGGGTTAACACTCGGAAACATGGCCTTCATCACGTGACGCTCCCCTCCGGACCATGGGACACGGGGAGCGCCCGCATTGCCGGTATTCTGTCTGGGGACAAGAGACCAGCAGAACGGACCACCTTGGTACAGATCGAACAGCTCGCCGCCCGCACGCCGGCAATTTCCGTGGATGAACTCCTCAAGGGTTTTTATCCATCGCCGCGCTTCGGTGAGGTTTCGTTTTCCAGCTACCGGCCGGATCTGTCCCAGCCCAGCCAGGCCGCAGCGGTCCGGGCGCTGGAAGGCTTCGCGGCAGGGGTCGGCGCCCGCGACAGCGACGGCCTCTTCAAACGGCTCTTCGGCAAGAAGGACACCTCTCGCGCCGGGATCTACCTCGACGGCGGCTTCGGCGTCGGCAAGACCCACCTGCTCGCCTCGCTCTGGCATGCAGCCCCGGGGCCCAAGGCCTTCGGCACGTTCGTGGAATACACCAACCTTGTCGGCGCGCTGTCCTTCCGTAAGACGGTCGAGGCCCTGAGCCACTACAGGCTCGTCTGCATCGACGAATTTGAACTCGACGATCCGGGCGACACCGTGCTGATGTCCCGGCTTATGCGCGAACTGGCCGACGCCGGCGTCAAGCTGGCGGCCACCTCCAACACCCTGCCGGGGTCCCTGGGCGACGGGCGTTTCGCCGCCGTCGACTTCGCCCGGGAGATCCAGGTGCTGGCGGACCAGTTCGACGTCGTCCGGATCGACGGCGAGGATTTCCGCCACCGCGGACTGCCGGCGGCGCCGCTGCCGCTGTCCAACGAGGACCTGACGCACCACATGCAGGCCGAATTCCACGGCAAGACGGTGGCGCGCGATGAGTTCAGCACCCTGATCAACCACCTGGCCGGCGTCCACCCGAGCCGCTACCGCCAGCTGCTCGACGGGATCGAGGGTGTGGTCTGGAAAAACGTCCACACCATCACCGAACAGGCCGTGGCGCTGCGCTTCGTGGTGCTCGCTGACCGGCTGTATGACAAGGACGTGCCGATCCTGGCCAGCGGTGTGCCGTTCGACCAGCTGTTCACCGAGGAAATGATGACCGGCGGGTACATGAAGAAGTACTTCCGGGCCGTCTCGAGGCTCACCGCCCTGGCCCGCGAGGGCCAGAACCACGAGCCCTCCTAGCCCCTAAAAGGCAACGCGGGGTCACATAGAGCCCATCCTGAGGCACCGGATGGGCTCTATGTGACCCCGCGTTGTTTGCCTGAGGGGCGTTAAACGCCGGAGGTGCCGGCGCCGCCTCTCGGCGGGACCGGCACCTCGCTGACGTATCTGGGTCAGAGGCCCTGCTGCCGGGGTTCCCCGGCTGCGGGTGGCTCACCGGCGACGGGAGTCTCCTCGGCGACGGGAGCCTCTTTCGGCTGGCCGTTCGCCTTGGCCACGAAGTCGGAAGCGCCCCGCTGAACGGAATCGATCTTGTCGGCGTGCTTTCCGCCAGTCTTCGAGTCGACGAAATCGCCGGCCTTCTCGATGCCGTCCTTGATGGCTTGTTCGTTGCCACCAATAAGTTGCTGAGCCTTGCCCTTTAGATCGTCAAGTAATCCCACGGGCACCTCCCTTCGGTCGCGGAGCCAGATCGCTCCTAGCGCTTTCGATCCTATCCGGCGCAATTGGAGGTGCCAAGGGTGTCCGCCCACAGGGTAATCGGGCACGGCAGGGAGGCCAGGACCAAACGGCACAAAAAAAGCAGCTCCGGGGGAGCTGCCTCAATGGTGGGCGATACTGGGATCGAACCAGTGACCTCTTCCGTGTCAGGGAAGCGCGCTACCGCTGCGCCAATCGCCCGCAACCGGAAGGATCCGGAGTGGAGTTGCAATCAAGAGAGCGGACGACGAGATTCGAACTCGCGACATCCACCTTGGCAAGGTGGTGCTCTACCAGCTGAGCTACGTCCGCATTTAGTCCATGCCGGCTGGGCCGGTGGTACTGGATCAAGCAAGTTGCCTTGCTCTGGTGGGCGATACTGGGATCGAACCAGTGACCTCTTCCGTGTCAGGGAAGCGCGCTACCGCTGCGCCAATCGCCCCTTGCAACCGATCGAAACCGGAAACCAGGGTTTTCACCGAGGTGGGTACGGGATTCGAACCCGTGTGAACGGCTTTGCAGGCCGCTGCCTCGCCTCTCGGCCAACCCACCGTGTAGATAAGATTCCAAAAGAACCTTACCGTGACAGTGTCCTGCGAGCGGACGACGAGATTCGAACTCGCGACATCCACCTTGGCAAGGTGGTGCTCTACCAGCTGAGCTACGTCCGCAGTATGTCAGCAATTCCGCGCCGCAATCGGCATTTCCTCGCGTTCCAACGAGTAAGAACTCTATAGGAGGTTCAGGGAATCTACAAATCGCGACGGCGTCGTCCGCAGCGAAGGCCCGTGCTTCCTTGAATTCTAGGGGGTTTTGCTAATTACAGCCATGTAATTCAAGCGGCCGCTGCGGGCCGCCGGGGTGCCCTCGCGCACGCCGCCGCAGGACGCATTCCTGCTGGCGGGAGCCCGATTTCTGAAATCCGCCGGGGTGGGCTAGCATTCAATGGCATTGGGGCGATTGGCGCAGTGGTAGCGCGCTTCGTTCACACCGAAGAGGTCACTGGTTCGAACCCAGTATCGCCCACCGCAATAGATGGTCCGTTCCGCTCACCGAGTGGGACGGACCATTCTGTTTTGGCGCGCCGTCTGGCCCGCTTGGCCTGGCCCGCGGCCGTGCTTCAACTGTCCGACCCCTGTGAAAGAGTCTTTCCATGACCGCTCCGCTCCTTGCCCACGCCACTGAATACGGCCGGATGTATGCCCGCTCGACGTCCGAGCAGTTCTCCGTCCCCTCCATCACCACCGTTATCGGCCTGCAGCCCCATGGCCTGGACGGCTGGTTCGGGTACATGGGCGCGAACAGCCTCGCCCAGGACCCCACCCTGCCGGGCATTCTTGGCAGCCCCGCGAAGGTGCGCCAGGCCGTAAGCCGCGCCGCCAAGGCCGCCGAAACATACCGGGACGACGCCGCGAAGCGCGGGGACCGGGTCCACAACTACTGCGAGCAGGTGGCCCTTCGCGCCCTCGGCCGCCCGCACGAGATGAAGGAAACCCGCGAGGCCCTGGCCGCCAACGGCGAGGAGGCGTTCGCCGCCCGCTTCGACGAATGGTGGGAGCTGTTCCAGGTGGAGCCGATCGCGCCCGAGATCACGGTCTGGAACAAGACGGTCGGCTACGCGGGCACCCTGGACCTCGTCGCCAAGATCAACGGCCGCATCTGCCTTATCGACTACAAAACCAAGGGCACCAGCCGCGACGGCACCGTCAAGCCACTCGACGATAAAGTTGTGATGCAGCTCGTGGCGGGTATGAAGGCCGAGGAAGCCCTCGTGGACCCGGTGGCCGGCGAGTGGGAGTCCTGGAAATACGGCGAATCCCCCATCCTGCTCGCCGTCGCCGTCGGGAAGACAGAAGTCCGCCCGCTGCGAGCCAACCCGGACGTCCTCAAGCACCACTGGTGGAAGTTCTGCGCGCTGCGGCGGGTCTGGGAGACGTCCGCGGACACCTCGACCGCCGGGGCGGCGCTGCTGCCACTGGCACCGCCGCCCGCCCGCTGAGCCCGCCGAACCTGAAGTGGGCCGGTGCAACTAAACTGGGTTGGATCACGTCGCCGCCCACCGTAAGGACAGATTGCCCATGGCCATTTTGAATATCCGCATCATCGGGGATCCTGTGCTGCGCACAGTTGCCGATCCCGTGACGGAGTTCGGGCCTGAACTGGCGAAGCTTGTTGCCGATATGACTGAGACCATGGAGGACGTCGAGGGCGCAGGCCTGGCCGCACCGCAGGTCGGCGTCAGCCAGCGCGTTTTCACCTACCGCATCGGCGGCGTTGAGGGACACATCATCAACCCCGTGCTGGAAAACAGCGACGACTTCCAGCCGGACGAGGTCGAGGGCTGCCTCTCCATTCCCGGCCTGGGTTTCCCGGTCCGCCGGCGCCGGCACACCCGTGTCACCGGCGTCGATCTGCACGGCAACCCCGTCACCGTGGACGGCGAGGGCATGCTGGCCCGGGCCTTCCAGCACGAGACCGATCACCTCGACGGCATTCTCTTCACCGACCGGCTCGAAGGCGAAGACCGGAAGACCGCCCTGCGGGCCATCAGGAACGCCAACTACGGCTCCATTACCGAGCAGACGGCGGCGAAGCGCGCCAGGACGGTTGGCACCAGCTTTGGGTCGGGAAGCTTTGGCTCCTTCGGTAGCCCCCAGTGAGGGTTCTCTTTGCGGGGACGCCGGCCGTGGCCGTGCCGTCCCTGGACGCTCTCATCGACGCCGGATTCGACGTCGTCGCCGTCCTGACCCGCCCGGATGCGCCCTTGGGACGTAAGCGGGTGCTGACGCCGTCGCCCGTTGCCGCCCGGGCCGCGGAACTGGGCATCAAGACCATCCACGCCTCAAAGGTCGACGCCGCGGTGACTGCGCAGATTGCCGACGCCGCCCCGGACGTCGCCGCGATCGTGGCGTACGGGGGGCTCATTCCCCGGGCGGCCCTGAATCTGCCCCGTCACGGCTGGATCAACCTGCACTTCTCCCTGCTGCCGGCCTGGCGCGGGGCAGCTCCCGTGCAGCGGGCACTTATTGCCGGCGACGACGTCACCGGCGCCGTCACCTTCCTCCTCGAGGAGGGGCTGGACACCGGCCCCGTGTTCGGCACCCTTACCGAAGCGGTCCGCCCCGGCGACTCCGCCGGCGCGCTGCTCCAGCGGCTGTCCCACAGCGGCGCTTTCCTGCTCGCCCAGACGCTGTCCGCCGTCGACGCCGGCAAGGCCGCCGCGGTGCCGCAGCAGGGCGACGTCAGCCTCGCCCCCAAACTCACCCTCGAGGACGGCCGGCTCGACTGGCGCCAGCCGGCCCTCGCGATCGGGCGGCGGGCGCGCGGCGTCACGCCCGAACCCGGTGCGTGGACCACCCTGGACGGGCAGCGGATCAAACTGGAGCCGGTGCTGCTCCGGCCCGGTGCCGCTGCCCTGCAGCCCGGCCAGCTGGCTCTGGACGGCAAAAGCGTGCTGGTGGGAACCGGTTCGCACCCGGTGGAACTCACCCGGATCCAGCCTTCGGGCAAGAAGATGATGACCGCCGCTGATTGGGCGCGCGGACAGGCAACACTTGAAAGCGTGGTATTTGAATGAGCGAGTCCGGGACGAGCGGCCGTGGCAGGGGCCCCCAGCGCGGGGGAGCAGGATCCGGTGGCCGGCGTGGCGCAGGGCAGGGTGGCGGCCAAGACGTTGGCCAGGGCGGCCGGGACGGCAGCCAGCGCGACGCGCAGGGCCGGGAGCGCAACCGGGGCCCGCAGCGCGGCTTCACCGAAAATGCACCCTCACAGCGCACCCGCCGGGCGGATCCTGCCCGGTTGGTGGCCTTCGAGGTACTGCGTGCAGTGTCCTCCGAGGACGCCTACGCTAACCTCGTGCTGCCCACCCGGATCCGGCACCACGGCCTGGACAAACGGGACGCCGGGTTCGCCACGGAACTGAGCTACGGCGCCCTGCGCGGCCAGGGCACCTACGACGCGATCCTGTCCCGGTGCGTGGACCGGCCGCTGGACCAGCTGGATCCGGCCATCCTCGATGCCCTCCGGATCGGCGTCCACCAGTTGGTGGCCATGCGCGTTCCGGCCCACGCCGCCCTGGACCAGACAGTGGGCCTCGCCCGCGCCGTCATCGGCGCCGGGCCCTCGGCGCTCATCAACGCTGTCCTCCGCAAGGTCTCCGCGCACACCCTCGAAGAGTGGCTGGACCTGTTGCTCAGCGACGAGACGGACGAAACCAAAAGAGCCGCCATCCGCTACGCCCACCCGGAATGGATTGTCCGGGCGCTCCGGCAGTCGCTCGTGGCCCACGGCCGTCCGGTCAGCGACATCAATGACCTCCTCGAGGCTGACAATGCCGCACCGGTGGTCAACCTCGTGGCGCTGCCCGGATTGGGCAGCCTTGACGAGGCCCTCGAAGGCGGTGCCACGCCCGGGGAACTCGTGGAAGGCTCGGCGCTCTCCAGCGGCGGAGACCTCGGCCGGCTCGCCTCAGTGCGCGAAGGCACCACCCGGGTGCAGGACGTCGGCTCGCAGCTCGTCGCCCGCGCCCTGGCCGCCGTCGATCTCGGGACTGGCGGCTCCGGCCTGGCCGGGTCTGGTTCTGACGGGACCGGCGCTGACGGGACGGGCGCTGACGGGACGGGCGAACGCTGGCTCGATCTGTGCGCGGGCCCCGGCGGCAAGGCCGCGCTCCTCGGTGCCCTCGCCCGGCAGCAGGGCGCCACGCTGCTCGCCAACGAACCCGCACCGCACCGCGCAAAACTGGTCCGGCAGGCCCTGGCGGCTGTGCCGCACGAGGTCTGGCATGTGCGGACCGGCGACGGCCGCGACGTTGGCACCGAAATGGCGGAGAGCTTTGACCGCGTCCTCGTCGACGCGCCCTGCACCGGCCTCGGTGCCCTGCGCCGCCGCCCCGAATCACGCTGGCGGCGCACGCCGAAGGACCTCACGGACCTTGGCCCGCTGCAGCGCGAGCTGCTCAAGTCCGCGCTGGACGCCGTCAAGCCAGGCGGCGTCGTGGCCTATGTGACCTGCTCGCCACACCCGGCGGAGACAACCGCCGTCGTGAGTGACGTGTTGCGCAAGCGCGACGACTTGGTACTGCTCGACGCCGGCGCGGCGCTGGACAGCGTCAGCCTCACCGGCCACCTCGCGGCCGGGCACGAACTCACCGCCCAGCTCTGGCCGCATGTGCACCGGACGGACGCCATGTTCCTGGCGCTTATCCACAAGAAAGCCTGACCAACACGCAATACTGGGGTACTGGAAGTCCAGGCCTCCAGCACGACATCCCAGCAGGACGACAAGGAACTCCACATGGCCAAGTGCTGTATCAACCCGAGCATTCTCTCCGCCGACTTCGCCAATCTCGAAGCCGAACTGCGAAGGATCAGTACCGCGGATGCGGTGCACGTGGACGTCATGGATAACCACTTCGTGCCCAACCTTTCCCTCGGGTTGCCGGTCGTTTCGCGCCTGCAGGAGATCAGCCCGGTGCCGCTGGACGCGCACCTCATGATCGAGCACGCGGACCGCTGGGCCCCGGCCTACGCCGACGCGGGCGTCGCCTCGGTGACCTTCCACGCCGAGGCATCGATCGCACCGATCAAGCTGGCGCGCGAGTTGCGGGCGCGCGGGGCCAAGGCAGGCCTGGCGCTCCGGCCGGGCACCGCTGTAGAGCCGTTCCTGGACATGCTGGGCGAACTGGACCTGCTGCTGATCATGACGGTGGAGCCGGGCTTCGGCGGCCAGGAATTCCTCGACCTCACGCTGCCCAAGATCCGCCGGGCCCGGGCGGCGATCGACGCGTCGGGCCTTGATGTGGCACTGCAGGTCGACGGCGGCATCACCGGGGAAACGATCATGCGGGCCGCCGACGCCGGCGCCAACGTCTTCGTGGCCGGCTCCGCCGTCTACGGTGCCGCGGATCCGGCCCAGGCCATTGAGCGGCTCCGTGAGGCCGGCCGCCGCTAGCCGGGTCCGGCCGCCGAGCAGCACTACCCGCGCACCGCACAGGGCTGAGGCACGTTGGCGACGCGGGCGTTTGCTGGTGACGCCCAGGTTTTCGCTCGACGCCGGGATTCGCGCGTCCTCCGGTATTTGGCGCGTCGCGGGCTCGTTGAGGTGTCGTGGATCTGTCCGGCCGCCGGGCAGCACTACTCGCGCCGCGCACTGGGCTGAGGCACGTTGGCGACGCGGGCGTTTGCTGGTGACGCGCAGGTTTCCGCTCGACGCCGGGATTCGCGCGTCCTCCGGTATTTGGCGCGTCGCGGCCTCGTTGAGGTGTCGTGGATCTGTCCGACGCCGCCACTCGCGCGTCCCGCCCGACGCTGCCACTCGCCTCGCGCGCCGAGGCACGGGCGCCCGCCCGGCCGGGGGCCGGTAGCGCATCCCAGATGACGCACTCCGTAACGCCTCCCGCAGGGAATAGCCGCAGCTACCCGGCAGTTGTGTCAGAATAACAACACACATACGTGCTCCGGGGTCGGTGTAAGTCCGAACCGGCGGTTATAGTCCGCGACCCGCGCGCCGGCGCTTTCCCTCGGGAAGGATGCAGGCAGACGGTTGAACCGGTGGAACTCCGGTACCGACAGTTAAAGTCTGGATGAGAGAAGCACGTACAGCTGTTACTGCGGCGCCCACCCGGCGGCGCGGAATTGCGCTGTCGTATACCCCCGGAGCCATCGCGGCTTTTGAGGGAAGGAACGACACACACATGGACTCCCTGCGATGGCTCATTAACGGTACTGCGGTCGGTGGAGGCCCGGTGGCAGGTCAATGAGCGTTCAGCAACCCACCCGTCAGCCGGCGAAGGCCGGCGTGTCCCTGCCCTCTGCAGACTTCAGCGCCGACGAGGTGACCGCCATGGGCGCGGCCCTCGCGGCGGCCGTCCAGGGGCCGCGGGGCGCAAACCCGCTGGTCGGCGCCGTCGTCATCGCCGCCGACGGCACCCGGCTGGTCACCGGCTACCACCGCGGCGCCGGAACGGCCCATGCCGAGGCCGATGCGATCGCCCAGGCGAAAGCCGCCGGCCTGGACCTCACCGGCACCACCATGATGGTCACGCTCGAGCCCTGCAACCACCGCGGACGCACGGGTCCGTGCGCCCAGGGGATCATCGACGCCGGAATTGCCGACGTCGTTTACGCGGTTGACGATCCGCACGACCCGGCGGCAGGCGGTGCCGCCACGCTGCGGGCCGCGGGCATCCGTGTCCGTTCCGGGCTCGGTGCTGTTGAAGCGCTGGAGATGAACCGGCGCTGGTTCGACGCTGTCACGGCCAAGCGCCCCTTCGTCACCCTGCACATCGCGCAGACCCTGGACAGCCGGATCGCAGCCAGCGACGGCACCAGCCAATGGATCTCCAGCCCGGAATCCCTCGCCGACAACCATGCCCTCCGCGGCCGGATCGATGCCATTCTGGTCGGAACCCAGACTGTGCTGGTCGACAACCCGCGGCTCACCGCCCGGAACGCCGACGGCGAGCCGGCCGGCAAGCAGCCGTTGCGCGCCGTGATGGGCTACCGCGGGATTCCGGCCGGTGCCGCGATCCACGGCGACGACGGCAACGTGCTCCACCTGCCGACCCGTGACCCCCGCGAGGCCCTTGACCAGTTGTTTGCCGCCGGTGCGCGGCACCTCATGGTTGAAGGCGGCTCCCGGATCCTGAGCGCTTTCCTCGCCGCCGGGCTGGTGGACGAACTCATTGTCTATCTCGCCCCGACGCTCCTGGGTTCCGGGACCCCGGCCCTTGAGGACCTCGGCATCACCACCCTGGCCGACGCCCAGCACTGGGAATGGGACCCCGCGTCCGGCGGAGCCGTCCAGCAACTCGGCCGCGACCTGCGCCTGCACCTTCGGCCCTCGCGGTCAATAGGTTCGCCGCCAGCCGGCGCAGCCAAGGCCACCAACACTTCATCCGATTCAACCCCGCACCGCGCTGGCGCGGTCACCGCCGCAGGAGGCAACTGATGTTCACCGGAATAATCGCCGAGCAGGGGAAGGTGTTGTCCGTTGAGCGCAACGGCGACATCAGCGCCACCGTGCGGCTCTCCGCGCCCGGAACCACCGAAGGGCTGGCGCCGGGCGGCTCCATCGCCGTCAACGGTGTCTGCCTCACGGCCACGGAGATCGACGGCAAGGACTTCAGCGTCGACGTCATGGGCGAGACCCTGATCCGCAGCACCATCGGTGAACTCGCCGTAGGCGACCCAGTCAATCTGGAGCGCTGTGTTCCGGCCGGCGGCCGGCTCGACGGGCATGTTGTCCAGGGCCACGTCGACGGCGTCGGCCGGCTGCTGGAGCGCGAGGCGCTCGGCAACTGGGACCGGCTGCGCTTCGGCGTTCCGGCCGGGCTGGCCCGCTACATTGCCGAGAAGGGCTCCATTGCCGTCGACGGCGTTTCCCTCACCGTCACGGCGGTGAGCCAGGCAGAGGAGCCGGCGCCGTGGTTTGAGGTTGGACTGATCCCCACCACGCTCGCCGACACGGGACTGGGCGCGAAATCGACCGGGCGCCAGGTAAATATCGAAGTCGATGTGCTGGCGAAGTACACTGAGCGACTGCTCGCATTTTCGGGAGCGGCCGGGGGAGCAGCATACGCGAAGGGGGCGACAGCGTGAACAACGTCAAGGACCTGTCCGCCCGGCAGCATATCCTCACCGAGAGACACGCCGCCGACGCCGCCCTGCCCGCCGAGCTCGCCGCGCCGGTCATCCCGCCGGAAGGCCTGGATCCGATCGAAGACGCCATCCGCGCCATCGCCGCAGGACGCCCCGTCCTGGTGGTCGACAACGAGGACCGCGAAAACGAAGGCGACATCATTTTCGCTGCGCAGCACGCCACCCCTGCCCTGATGGGCTGGACCGTGCGCTACAGCTCCGGCGTGATCTGCGTGCCGCTGGACTCCGGCCGCGCCGACGCCCTGGCGCTGCCGCCGATGGTGGAATTCAATGAAGATGCCAAGGGCACCGCGTACACGGTGTCCTGCGACGCCGCGGTGGGCGTGAGCACCGGAATCTCCGCCACGGACCGGGCCCTGACAGCCCGGATCCTGGCCGATCCGGGAAGTGAACCGGCGGCCTTGACGCGTCCCGGGCATGTTTTTCCCCTTCGTGCCGTTAAAGGGGGAGTGCGGGAACGTCCCGGCCACACCGAAGCGGCCCTGGAACTTTGCCAGCTGGCCGGACTCGAGCCCGTGGGCGTGATCGCAGAGCTGGTGTATGACAACGGAGAAATGATGCGGCTGGACGGACTTCGCGGCTTCGCCCTCGAGCATGGCTGCCCCCTGATCTCGATCGCGGATCTGGTGGCCTACCTCGAGGCTGGGCAGCCCGCCGGCCCCGCAGCGGATCCCCTGTGATGGAGGAGAAACGATGACCACATCTGAAGCCCGGGAAGACCTGACGGACCGCCGGCCACATCCGGTCAGCGCTGGACCCATCGTCCAGCTGCCCACGGCCTTCGGCGACTTCGTGGCGCAGGCCTGGACCGATCTCGCCACCGGGGCCGAGCATCTGGCGGTCAGTTCGCCGCTGTCTCCGGTCGACGGCATGGCGCCGCTGGTCCGCCTGCATTCGGAATGCCTCACCGGGGACGTGTTCGGCTCCTACCGCTGCGACTGCGGTGAACAGCTGGCCTATGCCCTCGAGCTGATCAACGAGTTCGGTGGCACCCTGCTGTACCTGCGCGGCCAGGAAGGCCGGGGAATCGGCCTGGCAAACAAGATGAAGGCCTACGCCCTGCAGGAGGCGGGCTTCGACACCGTGGAGGCCAATGAGCAGCTGGGCCTTCCGGTGGACGCGCGCTGCTACAACGCCGCAGCCCAGATCCTCGCCGAGATGGGCCTCCACGAGGTCCGCCTGCTGAGCAACAACCCGGACAAGCAGGACCGGCTGGCCCAGGCCGGTGTCCGCGTTGTGGAGATGGTGCCCACCGAAGTCCCGTCCCGCGAGCAGAATATCCGCTACCTGCAGACCAAGAAGGACCGGATGGATCACCGTCTGGTCCTCGACATGCAGCCGGCCGCGCCGGTTCCGGGCCCGCGCGGTTTCGAACACGAACAAGACTGACCCCACCACCAGATCAGACGCTGCAGGAACATCAGCAGCCGCAGACTTTACAGAACAAGGATTCCCAGATGAGCGGACACGGCGCCCCCCAAATTGACCTCAGCACCTTCAAGCCGGAGGAAACCTCCCGGCTGAAGCTGGCCATCGTGGCCGCCAGCTGGCACACCCAGATCATGGACGGGCTGCTGGACGGCGCCCTCCGCGCCGCGAACGACGCCGGCATCAGCGAGCCGACCGTGCTGCGCGTTCCGGGCACCTTCGAGCTTCCTGTCGCCGCCGCCCGGCTGGCACCGCACTTTGACGCCGTCGTGGCGCTCGGCGTGGTGATCCGCGGCGGAACCCCGCACTTCGAGTACGTCTGTGAGGCTGCCACCCTGGGCCTGACCGAGGTCTCGGTGCGCACCGGCGTCCCGGTCGGGTTCGGCGTGCTGACGTGTGACACCGAGCAGCAGGGCATCGACCGGGCCGGACTGCCGGGGTCCAAGGAAGACAAGGGCCACGAGGCCGTGACCGCCGCCCTGGCCACCGCGGTGACGCTCCAGCAGTTCAGCTAGCTCTACGTGGTCCGGCTGTGCCGCGGAATCGGCAGGGCCGAACGCGTTGAACTGTGGAATCGCTCACATCCCCGCCGTCATGGAACGGCCCGGCAGGCGACCTCCGCCTGCGAGCAAGTAGGCTGGAGGGTGTGAAGAATTTCGAATCGCTGTTCGCAGAACTGAGTGAGAAGGCAGCCGTCCGGCCGGAGGGCTCCCGCACCGTCGCCGAACTGGATTCCGGAGTCCACGGCATCGGCAAGAAAGTCGTGGAGGAAGCAGCGGAGGTCTGGATGGCTGCCGAGTACGAATCCGATGAAGCCGCCGCCGAAGAAATCTCGCAGCTGCTCTATCACCTGCAGGTTCTGATGCTCGCCAAAGGACTCAGCCTGGAAGACGTCTACAAGCATCTCTAGCCACGTCCGCGCCGGAACCCGCCAGGCCCTGATCTGCGAATCCGGTGTATTGCGTGGCCCGCTTTGCCTGAACTGGCTATTCCCGAACGGACTGTTCCTGACCGGACTTCGTCCCGACCCAGAAAGACTTCCCCAATGCTGAGAGTTGCCGTCCCGAACAAGGGATCCCTGTCCGAAGCCGCCTCCGCCATGCTCGCCGAAGCCGGCTACCGCCAGCGCCGCGACACGCGTGAGCTGGTCATGGTGGACCCGGACAACGACATTGAATTCTTCTTCCTCCGCCCCCGCGACATCGCCGTCTACGTCGGCCAGGGAACGCTCGACGTCGGCATCACCGGCCGCGACCTGCTCCTCGACGCCGAGGTTGAAGCCGAAGAACTTCTCCCGCTGGGCTTCGCCGCCTCCACCTTCCGCTTCGCCGGCCCGGTGGGCGACTTTGCCACGGTGGAACAGCTCGACGGCAAACGCCTCGCCACCAGCTACGACGGACTGCTCCGCGGCTACCTGGCCGAACGCGGCATCAAGGCCAAGGTGGTCCGCCTCGACGGCGCCGTCGAATCCTCCGTGCGCCTCGGCGTCGCGGACGCGATCGCCGACGTCGTCGAGACCGGTAACACGCTCAAGGCTGCCGGCATGGAGATCTTCGGCCAGCCCATCCTGAACTCCGAAGCCGTCCTGATCGGCCGCAAGGGCGAGCAGAACCCGGCCGCGGAGGTCCTGATCCGCCGCCTCCAGGGCGTCCTCGTGGCCCGGCAGTACGTGCTGATGGACTACGACATCCGCAAGGAACTCGTGGACGATGCCGCCGCGCTGACGCCGGGCCTGGAATCGCCTACGGTTTCGCCGCTGCGCGATTCGGACTGGGTCGCCGTCCGCTCGATGGTGCCGAAGAAGCAGACCAACCGGATCATGGACGAGCTGTACGACCTGGGCGCCCGTGCCATCCTGGTCAGCACCATCCACGCCTGCCGCATCTGATCGCGCCGCGTCCGTGCTTGAAGAGTCCGTGAAGGAATTTTCCGTGAACGAATCCCAGGAGGAGTCATGGCTGTAGCCGTCCGCGTCATCCCGTGCCTGGACGTCGACGCCGGCCGCGTGGTCAAGGGCATCAACTTCGAAGGGCTCCGCGACGCCGGGGATCCGGTGGAGCTGGCGCACCGCTACGACAACGGCGGCGCCGACGAGCTGACCTTCCTGGACGTCACAGCGTCCTCGGGCAACCGGGAGACCACGTTCGGCGTCGTCCGCCGCACCGCCGAGGAGGTCTTCATCCCGCTGACCGTGGGCGGTGGCGTCCGCGGCGTGGCCGAGGTGGACAAACTCCTTCGCTGCGGCGCGGACAAGGCGGCCATCAACACCGCCGCCGTCGCCCGCCCCGATGTGATCGACGAGATCACCCGGCACTTCGGCTCCCAGGTCCTCGTGCTGTCCCTCGATGCCCGGCGCACCCGTCCGGGCTCGCGGCCCACGGCCTCGGGCTTTGAGGTCACCACCCACGGGGGGCGCCAAGGCACCGGAATCGATGCCATCGCCTGGGCCCGTGAAGCGGCCGACCGCGGGGTGGGTGAAATCCTGCTTAACTCGATCGACGCCGACGGCACCAAGGACGGCTTCGACCTGGAGCTGATCCGGCTCGCGCGGGCCGGAGTCAAGGTCCCGCTCATCGCCTCCGGCGGCGCCGGCAAACCAAGCCACTTCCCGCCGGCCGTCGCGGCAGGCGCGGATGCGGTCCTCGCCGCGTCGGTCTTCCACTTCGGCCCGCTCGACATGATCGCCCAGGTCAAGGCCGCGATCCGCGAAGCAGGCTTCGAAGTCCGCTAGCCCCGCCACCGCTTAAACCAACGCGGGGTCACATACCGCCCGTCCCGGAGGGGATTATGGGCGGTAAGTGACCCCGCGTTGCTGTGTTCTGGGGAGGGTGGTGCGGGGCCTTAGAGCCCGACCTCGGCGGACTGCAGGAGCGCGACGGCGTCCGGCTGGCCTTCGAAGGTCACGAGGGCGTGGCGGGTGCGGCCGTGGGCGTGCATCAGCAATTCGCCCGGCTCGCCCACAATGGCCACGGACACGGGAGCACGCTTGGCCACATGGCGGGGCCCCGAGGGACGCACGAGCACGATTCCCAGGTCCACGCCGCGGTACAGGATGGCGGCCCGCTTGACCAGTTCGTCCCACAGCGCGTCCGAGTACTCCGCGTCCAGGGCACGGGGTGCCCAGCGGTCCACGGCGCGGCGGACGTCCTCGGTGTGCACAAAGTACTCGATCAGGTTGGCACTTTCGTCCAGGGCCTTGATCTTCATCGGCGAAAACGCAGAGGGGCCGGCGCGGAAGGAGTTGACCAGCTTGTTGTAGTCTTCCGGCGTCGTGAGCTTCGCTGCCAGTTCGGCCGTGGCCTGGTCGGACGCCTTGGCGAGGCGCTTGATCAGCAGTCCCAGTCCGACGGCGGCTTTCCGCTCGCGAAGGTACAGGTGGGCGGCAAGGTCCCTGGTGCGCCAGCCCTTGCAGAGCGTGGGGGAGTCAGGGCCGGCCGCAAGCAGGGTTTCGGCCAGGACTTCTCGAGACGGATCGACGAAATGCATCACTTGTGAAACTAGCACGAGACGGCGGCGCGTGTGCACTTGAACCGCCGTCGCTTTGGCCGTTCTTCGGCAGCTTGCCGAGTAGCGCGCGCCGACGGTGAGCCGCGGCTGAGCCGGGGTAGGCGCCGCCGCCGGGGGACCTGGCCCCGCCCCGAGGCACTAGACTTGGGCTGATGACTGAGCAGCCCGCCCCCGCCCCGGTGAATGAGAACACTGCCAATGGAACCGCGCCCGGTCCGGCCGCGCCCGGGAGCCGCCTCCCGGCCGGTCTCGCGGGAGCCCTCAAGCGTGACAGCGCCGGCCTGGTGGCCGTGATCGTCCAGCAGCACGACACCAACGAAGTGCTCATGCTCGGCTGGATGGACGACGAGGCACTGCACCGCACCATGACCAGCGGCCGCGTGACCTTCTACTCCCGCTCCCGCCAGGAATATTGGCGCAAGGGAGACACCTCCGGCCACATACAGTGGGTCAAGTCCCTCGCGATGGACTGCGACGGCGATGCGCTGCTGGTCCGCGTCGACCAGATCGGCGCCGCGTGCCACACCGGGACCCGGACGTGCTTCGACGGCCGCGGGCTCGACGTCGTCACCGGCCACACCGGCTGAGCGGCACCAGCACGCCCCGCCCGGCGGCGCCGCACCGGGGTAGGCCCCAATCGCACCCAAAAAGCTCAGAACCATCGAAAGAACAGGCGGAAACCACAGCCATGCAGGACCTAGGAATCATCAGCCCGGGCCTGGCGGAGTTCCGTGAACTCGCAGGCCACAGCCGTGTCATCCCCGTCCGGCTGAAGGTGCTGGCTGACGCCGAAACACCCATCGGCCTGTATCGCAAGCTGGCCCAGGGCCAGCCGGGCACTTTCCTGATGGAATCCGCGGCCGTCGGCGGCTCCTGGTCCCGCTACTCCTTCATCGGCGCCCGCTCCCGGGCCACGCTGACCACCAAGGACGGCCAGGCGCACTGGCTCGGCGAACCGCCGGTCGGGGTTCCGCTGGGCGGCAACCCGGTCGACGCCGTCCGTGACACCGTTGAGGCCCTCCGCACGGACCGTTTCGAGGGCCTGCCGCCGTTCACCTCCGGCCTGGTCGGCTTCCTCGGCTGGGAGACCGTCCGCCACTGGGAAAAACTCACCAGCCCGCCGGAAGACGATCTCGAACTGCCCGAGATGGCGCTGAACCTCGTCACCGACATGGCCGTGCACGACAATATGGACGGCACCGTGCTGTTGATCGCCAACGCCATCAACTTCGACAACAGTTCCGAACGCGTCGACGACGCCTGGCACGACGCCGTCGCCCGGGTCAAGGCACTGCTGGCAAAGGTCAGCACGCCCGTGGAACAGCCCGTCTCCGTGCTGGACACTGCAGCGCTGGACTTCGCCTCAAGCGTGCAGGAACGCTGGGACGAGACGGACTATCTGGCAGCCCTGGACCGCGGCAAGGAGGCGATAGTCGACGGCGAGGTCTTCCAGGTGGTCATCTCGCGCCGCTTCGAGATGGACTGCGGCGCCGATCCGCTGGACGTCTACCGGGTGCTTCGGAACACGAACCCCAGCCCGTACATGTACATCTTCAGCCTTGAGGACGCCGCCGGCCGGCAGTACTCGATCGTCGGCTCCTCCCCGGAAGCGCTGGTCACCGTGACGGGCGAGGAAGTCATCACCCACCCCATCGCCGGCTCCCGGCCTCGCGGCAAGACCGTCGAGGCGGACAAGGCCCTGGCCGAGGAACTCCTCGCGGATGAGAAGGAACGCGCCGAGCACCTCATGCTGGTGGACCTCTCGCGCAACGATCTCTCCAAGGTCTGCGTGGCCGGCACCGTCGACGTCACGCAGTTCATGGAGGTGGAGCGCTTCAGCCACATCATGCACCTCGTCTCCACCGTGGTCGGCAAGCTCGCCCCCGCCGCCAAGGCCTACGACGTACTCAAGGCCACCTTCCCCGCCGGAACGCTCTCGGGCGCCCCCAAGCCGCGGGCGCTGCGCCTGCTCGATGAACTGGAACCACACCGCCGCGGGATCTACGGCGGAGTTGTGGGCTACCTCGACTTCGCCGGGGACATGGACATGGCCATCGCCATCCGCTCGGCACTGCTGCGGGAAGGCCGCGCTTATGTGCAGGCCGGCGGCGGGATTGTGGCCGACTCGGTCAATGCCACCGAGGCGATGGAGACCGTCAACAAGGCGGCGGCCCCGATGCGCGCCGTTCACACGGCCCGGTCACTGCGCAACATCACGGCCGATTCCATTCCCGACGCCGGGATGCAGTCATGAGCGGCACCACGGTCAGAAGCACCAGCCCCGCCGTTCCGCGCTGGGCCCGGAAATCCACCCTGGTCCTGGTCATCGCCGCCCTGGCGCTGGCCGTCTTTGGCGCCACCACCCAGACCTGGCTCACGGTCCACCTTGACCCCACCCAACTGGGCCAGGCCGTCAACAGCCAGGACGGCCTGCAGGTCCAGGGCAGCAAGGCCGCCACCACGGTAACTGCCCTCGCTCTCGTCGCCCTCGCCGGCGGGCTCGCAGCCTCGATCGCCGGCCGGATCGCGCGCTGGATCATCACCGCGATCATCCTGCTGGCCGCCGCCGGGATCGTCGGCGCCGCCGCGATCGTGCTGGGAGACCCGCAGGCCGCAGCCCAGGGATCCATTGCCGCGGCCACCGGGATTACCGGCAGCAACGTCCAGGTCGGCGTCACCGTGTTCCCGGCACTCGCCGTCGTGGCCGGCTCCCTGCTGGGGCTCAGCGCGCTGGCGATCGTCCCGGCGGGACGCTACTGGAGGACCCGGACGAAATATGACACCGCGGCGGACGGCACCGCAGCGTCACCGGCCGGGCAGCCGGATGAGATTGACAGCTGGGACCGTCTGTCACGCGGTGACGATCCCACCTGAGCCGATGCCGCGGGCGCGGCCAGTAACCCGGTCAGTAACCCGGCCAGTAACGCGGCCAGTAACCCGGCCAAAAAATGGCAGAATGTAAGCAGTATTCATCCTGAGGAGATTCCAATGAGCAAAGCCACTGTTTCCGCACCTAACCCCACGGCCGGAACGGGCGTCTACGACGGCGTCGACCACAGCGAACCGAGCGGCCACGGCAACAGCCCCGCCGCCTGGACCACCGTTCTGGTCATGCTTGTCGGCGCACTCATCATGTCGATCGCCTACGTCATCGCCAACACTCCGGTCTTCATCGCGGGCGGCGCTGTCATGGTGATCGGACTGCTGGTCGGTTTCGCCATGCGCAAGGCCGGCTACGGCGTCGGCGGCAGCAAGCTGAAGAACTCCGGCCACTAAGGGTGACTGTTCTCGATGACATCAATTCCGGTGTCAGGGAGGATATGGAGGCGCGCCAGCGCCTCGTCACGCTCGCAGAGCTCAGGGATCGGGCCGCCGCGGCTGCCCCCGCGCGCGATGCCTGGGCCGCCCTGGGCGGCGCCTCGGATCCGCGGGACCAACTTAAAGTGATCGCTGAAATCAAGCGGCGCAGCCCCTCCAAGGGTGACCTCGCCAGCATCGCCGATCCGGCCTCGCTTGCCGTGCAGTACGCCGACGGCGGCGCGGCAGCGATCAGCGTCCTGACCGAACAGCGCCGCTTCAACGGCTCGCTCGCCGACTTCGATGCCGTCCGTTCAGCCGTGGACATCCCGCTGCTGCGCAAGGACTTCATGATCGACGAGTACCAGATCTGGGAAGCCCGGGCACACGGCGCCGACCTGATCCTGCTGATCGTGGCGTCCCTTTCCGACGCTCAGCTGCGCGAGTTCAGCGCCCTCAGCCGCGAACTCGGCATGAACGTGCTGGTCGAGACGCACACCGCAGAGGAAATCGAGCGGGCGGTTGCCGCGGAGGCGCGGATCATCGGCGTCAACGTGCGCAATCTCAAGACACTCGACGTCGACCGTTCCGTTTTCGCCGAACTCGCCGGGGGCATCCCCGCCGGCGTGCTCGTCATCGCCGAATCGGGCGTGCGCGGCGTCGACGACGTCCGGCACTACGCCGCGAACGGCGCCAACGCCGTCCTCGTGGGCGAAGCCCTGGTCAGTGACGCGGCCCCGCGGGAGCGGATCGCGGAATTCATGAGCGCCGGAGCCGAAGAAATCGCCGCACGGTCCTGACCCGCGCGCCGGCAGGGCAACGCCTGGCCGGACGCCGGCAGCGCAACCGTGCGGCACCCAGATCTAATTAGCAGTGGAACAGGATGGTGAGACTGATGGTCGATGCGCCAGCAGCCGGCTCAGACGAAAGCGCCGTGGACGCGTTCCTGCAGGGTGGAGAATCCCTGCGGCACGCCCCCGGACCCTATTTCGGCACCTATGGCGGCCGATGGATGCCCGAGTCGCTCATCGCGGCCCTGGACGAGCTCGAGGACACCTTCGAGAAGGCCAAGGCCGATCCTGAGTTCACCGCGCAGATCGCGGATCTGAACAAGAACTACTCGGGCCGGCCCTCGCTGCTGACCGAGGCCAAGCGCTTCGCCCAGCACGCCGGCGGGGTCCGGATTTTCCTCAAGCGCGAGGACCTCAACCACACCGGCTCGCACAAGATCAACAATGTCCTGGGCCAGGCGCTCCTGGCCAAGCGCATGGGCAAGACCCGTGTCATCGCCGAAACCGGCGCCGGCCAGCACGGTGTTGCCAGTGCCACGGCCGCCGCGCTGATGGGCCTGGAATGCGTCGTGTACATGGGGGCCGAAGATTGCCGCCGGCAGGCCCTCAATGTTGCCCGGATGGAGCTCCTCGGAGCCACCGTCATCCCGGTGATAAACGGGTCCCAGACCCTCAAGGACGCCATCAACGAGGCACTCCGCGACTGGGTGGCCAACGTGGACAACACCCACTACCTGCTCGGCACCGCCGCCGGCGCCCACCCGTTCCCGGCCATGGTCCGCTACTTCCACGAGGTCATCGGCGAGGAGGCCCGCGCCCAGATCCTGGAACAGACCGGCCGTCTGCCGGACGCCGTCTGCGCCTGCATCGGCGGCGGCTCCAACGCGATCGGCATCTTCCACGGTTTCCTGGACGATCCCTCGGTGAAGATCTACGGCTTCGAGGCCGGCGGCGAGGGCGTTGAAACCGGACGCCACGCTGCCACCATCTCCCTCGGCAAGCCCGGTGTGCTGCACGGCGCCCGCTCCTACCTCATGCAGGACGACGACGGCCAGACCATCGAATCGCACTCCATCTCGGCGGGCCTGGACTACCCCGGCGTCGGCCCGGAGCACTCCTACCTCGCGGACATCGGGCGGGTCAGCTACGAGCCCATCACGGACAGCGAGGCGATGGAGGCGTTCCGGTTGCTCTGCCGCACCGAGGGCATCATCCCGGCCATCGAGTCCGCGCACGCCCTCGCCGGCGCCATCAAGGTGGGCCTGCGGCTCGCCGCCGAAGCCGGCGCTGATGGCGCCGCAGGCAACGTATCGGACAAGATCGTCGTCGTGAACCTGTCCGGCCGCGGCGACAAGGACGTGGCTACCGCGGCGGAATGGTTCGACCTGCTGGATACGGACTCACCCGAGTCGGAGATCGCGAAAGAGGGGGAGCAGCTGTGAACCACGTACCGTCGACCGGCAGTCAGGACACCACCGGCATCAGCAAATCGGCAGCAGCCATTGACCGCGCCAAAGTCCAAGGCCGCGCCGCCCTGATCGGATACCTGCCCGCCGGCTACCCGAGCGTTGAAGAGACCATCGCGGCAGGAATCGCCCTGGCCGAGAACGGCGCCGACCTGATCGAGATCGGCATCCCGTATTCCGATCCGGTCATGGACGGCCACGTGATCCAGGCTGCCACCACCGAAGCCCTCGCCAAGGGCTTCCACGTCCGCCAGGTCTTCGACGTCGTCCGCGGCATCACCAGCAAGACCGACGCAGCCGTCCTCGTGATGACCTACTGGAACCCCGTGGTCCGGATGGGCGTGGACGAGTTCTCCCGCCAGCTGGCGGAAGCCGGGGGAGCCGGGCTCATCACCCCGGACCTGATCCCCGACGAAGCCTCCGAATGGATGGCAGCCTCGGACAAGTACGGCCTGGACCGGGTATTCCTGGTGGCCCCCTCCTCCTCGCCGGAACGGATGAAGCGCACCGTCGAGGCGAGCCGCGGCTTTGTCTACGCCGTCTCGATCATGGGCGTCACCGGCGCCCGCACCTCGGTTAGTTCCGCGGCCAGGGACGTTGTGGCCGCCGCGCACGCCGCCGGCGCCGAACGCGTCTGCGTCGGCCTGGGCGTGTCCAACGCGGACCAGGTCCGCGAGATCGCGGCCTACGCGGACGGCGTGATTGTTGGCACCGCGCTGGTCGTGGCCATCGGCGACGGCGGCGTGGATGCGGTAGCGTCCTTGACGAAAGACCTCAGCACCGGCCTCAGCAAGGAAGAAGCTTAACCAATGCAGTCAGTCCTCCACACGGCAGCGATGATTCCCGTGAGCATTCCGAGCCCGGACTGGTCCGGCTTCGACATCCCGCTACCATGGGGGTCACTGCGGATCCATGCCTACGCCCTGTGCATCCTCGCCGGCATCATCGTGGGCCTGTGGCTGACCTCGGTCCGCTGGGCACGGCGCGGCGCCCCGGAGGGCAGCGTCTGGGACATCGCCATCTGGGCCATCCCCCTCGGGATCATCGGCGGCCGGCTCTACCACGTCGTATCCTCACCGGACGCCTACTTCGGGCCGGGCTTTGACGGCACCGGTGACCTCTCCCTGATCCCGCAGCTCCAGCGCGGCGGACTGGGCATCTGGGGCGCCGTGCTGCTGGGCGTCGTGGGTGCGTGGATCGGCTGCCGCAAGGCGGGCGTCAAGCTGACCGCCTTCCTCGACGCCGCGGCGCCGGGGCTGCTGCTGGCCCAGGCGATCGGCCGCTGGGGCAACTACTTCAACCAGGAGCTCTTCGGCGGCCCCACCACCCTTCCGTGGGGACTGCAGGTCGACGCCGACAACCCGAACTTCCCGCCCGGCATGGCCGCAGACACACTCTTCCACCCGACCTTCCTCTACGAATCCCTCTGGAACCTAGTGGGAGTCGGGATCCTGCTGGCACTGGACCGGAAGTTCCGGTTCCGCCGCGGACGCCTGTTCTGGCTCTATGCCATCTACTACACGCTGGGCCGGGTCTGGATCGAAGCGTTGCGGATCGACGACGCGGAGCAGATCAGCCTCTTCGGCATCACCACCCGGCTCAATGTCTGGACCAGCATTTTTGTCCTCGTGGCGGCGCTGATCGCCTTTGTTCTCCTGGGCCTGCGCAAGCGCGACGATCCCGACACCCCGTACCTGCCCGGCCGCGAGCCGTCCGTGACAGACGAAGACTCAGACACCGACGCCGGCGCAGACTCAGACGCCGACACCGGCGCAGACTCAGACGCCACGAACGACGCGGAAGCCGACGCAGCAACGAAGGAACCGGCCACCGTTCCGGCCGGGACTGTTCCTGCCTACAGCGGCGATGTCCGCCATTCGGACTCTGCTGTCTCAGATAGTGAATCGGGTGGTAATCTCCGTGATAACCAAAGCGGTCCAGGCAACGGTTCCGCTGCGGCTGTTGCGTCAAAGGAATCCACCGGCGGCACCAAGCCCGCCGCGGGAGCACCGGCGGCCGGAACACCCGGCCACCACACCACCGGATCCGCGCCGGAAGCTGAGGGCACCAAGTAGCTCGGCGCCGGCAAACCGGGCCGCGGAGCCACCCCTCACAGAGCCCGATTCCACAATGTAGTGGCAGCAGGGAATGCGCCGGACGGCAGAGCGTTGCCGTCTGCGCAAGCCCTGGCCGGCGCAGCGCGTAACTGTTCGTACAGGAGGCCGCGCTGGCCTACAATTCCAGTTAGTAACACTGTGTTGTGCCCGTCACACCGGCGCACCGATTCGGGCCAACGTTGTCCCTCCCATACGCACGATCAGGAGGAAGGACGTCTCCCATGACCCAAACCCTGCACAGCCCCAGTTGGTCCGAGCCGCATCAGCCGGCCGCCGCCATGTCACCGTTTAAGCGTTTCGCTGCACTGCCCGAAGCAGCCGGACTGTACAACCCCGAGCAGGAGAAGGACGCCTGCGGACTCGCCATCATCGCCACGCTGCGGGGGGAGCCGGGCTACGACATCGTTGACGCCGCGCTGACAGCCCTGCGCAACCTCGAGCACCGGGGCGCCGTGGGCGCCGACGAAGGAACCGGCGACGGCGCCGGGCTGCTCATGCAGGTCCCGGACGAATTCTTCCGCGCGGTCACCGACTTTGAGCTTCCTGCCCCCGGCCAGTACGTCGTGGGCACGGCCTTCCTCCCTGCCGAACAGCGCGAATCCGACGCAGCCAAGGCCGGAATCGAACGCCTCGCCGCCAACGAGGGCCTGACGGTCCTGGGCTGGCGTGAAGTACCCATCGTGGCCGACCTCGTGGGCGCCATGGCCCGGGCCTGCATGCCGTATTTCTCCCAGCCCTTCTTTGCCTCCAGCACCGGCGAAGTCCTCGAGCGCAATGAACTCGATTCCCGGGCCTGGCGCATCCGGAAGCGCGCCCAGAACAAATTCGGCGTCTACTTCCCCTCCCTATCCTCGCGGACCATCGTCTACAAGGGCATGCTGACCACGGCGCAGCTGGAGCCGTTCTACCCGGACCTCTCGGACAAGCGCTTCAAGACAAAGCTCGCGATCGTCCACTCGCGCTTCTCCACCAACACCTTCCCGTCCTGGCCACTCGCGCAGCCCTTCCGCACCATCGCGCACAACGGCGAAATCAACACCGTCAAGGGCAACCGGAACTGGATGCGCGCCCGACAGTCGCAGCTGGCCAACCCGCTGCTCGGCGATTCGCCGGAGGAGCTGTACCCGATCTGCACCCCGGGGGCCTCCGACTCAGCCTCCTTCGACGAGGTCGCGGAGCTGCTGTGGCTCTCCGGCCGCCCCATCACGCACTCGATCATGATGATGATTCCGGAGGCGTGGGAAAACCACGCCACGATGGATCCCGCCCGCCGAGCGTTTTACGAATACCACTCCCTGTTGATGGAACCGTGGGACGGCCCCGCCGCCGTCTCCTTCACCGACGGCAACCTGGTCGGCGCCACCCTGGACCGCAACGGGCTGCGTCCCGGACGGTACTGGATCACCGAAGACGGCCTGATCATCTTCGCCTCCGAGGTCGGTGTGATCGACGTCGAACCGTCCAAGGTGGTCAAGAAGGGCCGGGTTTCGCCGGGCAAGATGTTCCTCGTGGACACCGAGGCCGGCCGGATCATCGACGACGCCGAAGTCAAGGCCGAGATGGCGGCCGCCAACCCCTGGGCCGACTGGGTCAAGGACAACCTGATCGACCTCAAGGACCTGCCGGAACGTGAGCACGTGCTGCACACCCCGGCGTCGGTCAACATCCGCCAGCGCACCTTCGGCTACACCACCGAGGAACTGAAGATCCTGCTCGGTCCGATGGCGCGCACCGGCGCCGAACCCCTCGGCGCCATGGGCTCCGACACCCCGGTGGCCGTGCTCTCCAAGCGGCCCCGGCTGCTGTTTGACTACTTCGTGCAGTCCTTCGCGCAGGTCACCAACCCGCCGCTGGATGCCATCCGCGAAGAGCTCGTCACCTCGCTGATGTGTGCGATCGGCCCCAACGGCAACCTGCTGGACACCAAGCAGGTCCGGCAGCCGCAGGTTTCGCTGCCGTTCCCAGTGATCAACAACGACCAGCTCGCCAAGATCGCGAACATCGAGACCGCCGACGGCGACAGGGTCGCCATGAAGGTCCGAGGCCTCTACCGCCCCGAAGGCGGCGAGAACGCCCTGCGCGCCCGGCTGACCGAAATCTGCGAACAGGTCTCCGGCGCCATCAACCGCGGCGTCCAGTACGTGGTGCTCTCGGACCGTGACTCGAACGCCCAGTGGGCGCCCATCCCGTCCCTGCTGCTCGTCAGCGCCGTGCATCACCACCTGCTCCGCAGCGCCAACCGCACCAAGACCGCCCTCGTGGTCGAAGCCGGCGACGTCCGCGAAACGCACCACGTGGCCGTGCTGATCGGCTACGGCGCCTCCGCCGTGAACCCGTACCTGGCCATGGAATCCGTGGAACAGCTCATCTCCACCGGCGACGTCGTCGGGGTCACCCCGCAGGACGGCGTGTACAACCTGATCAAGGGCCTCGGCAAGGGCGTCCTGAAGATCATGTCCAAGATGGGCATCTCCACCGTGGCCTCATACACCGGCGCCCAGACCTTCGAAGCGCTGGGCCTCGGGCAGGATCTGGTGGACGAGTACTTCTCCGGCACGCACTCCCAGCTCGGCGGCGTCGGCCTCGACGTCATCGCGGCCGAAGTCTCCGCGCGCCACCGGATGGCGTATCCCGAGAACGGCATCGAAGTACCCCACCAGGCCCTGATGGGCGGCGGCGAGTACCAGTGGCGCCGCGACGGCGAGCCGCACCTGTTCAACCCGGAGACCGTGTTCCGGCTGCAGCACGCCACCCGTGAGCGCCGCTATGACATCTTCAAGTCCTACACCCGCGGCGTGGACGATCAGTCCGAGAACCTCATGACCCTGCGCGGGCTGCTGAAATTCAAGTCCGGGCTGCGCCCCGCGGTCCCGCTCGAGGACGTGGAATCCGTCTCCAGCATCGTCAAACGGTTCTCCACCGGCGCGATGAGCTACGGCTCCATCTCCAAGGAGGCGCACGAGACGCTCGCGATCGCCATGAACCGGCTGGGCGGCAAGTCCAACACCGGCGAAGGCGGCGAAGACGAGGACCGGCTGCTGGATCCCGAGCGCCGTTCGGCCGTCAAACAGATCGCCTCGGGCCGCTTCGGCGTCACCAGCCTGTACCTTTCCAACGCCGACGACATCCAGATCAAGATGGCGCAGGGCGCCAAGCCCGGCGAGGGCGGCCAGCTGATGGCGCAGAAGGTCTATCCCTGGGTGGCCCGGACGCGGCACTCGACACCCGGGGTCGGGCTCATCTCCCCGCCCCCGCACCACGACATCTACTCGATCGAGGACCTCGCGCAGCTGATCTATGACGCGAAGCGGGCCAACCCCTCGGCCCGGGTGCACGTCAAGTTAGTCTCCGAGGTCGGAATCGGCACTGTGGCCGCCGGCGTCACGAAAGCCAAGGCCGACGTCGTCCTCGTGTCAGGGCACGACGGCGGCACCGGCGCCTCGCCGCTGAACTCGCTCAAGCACGCCGGTGTGCCGTGGGAGCTGGGCCTCGCCGAGACGCAGCAGACCCTGATGCTCAACGGACTGCGCGACCGTGTGGTGGTGCAGGTGGACGGCCAGCTCAAGACCGGCCGAGACGTCGTCATCGCCGCACTGCTCGGCGGCGAAGAGTTCGGTTTCGCCACCGCGCCGCTGGTTGTGTCCGGCTGCATCATGATGCGCGTCTGCCACCTGGACACCTGCCCGGTGGGCGTCGCGACGCAAAACCCCGAGCTGCGCTCCCGCTTCAGTGGCAAGCCGGAATTCGTGGTCAACTTCTTCGAATTCCTTGCCGAGGAAGTCCGCGAGATCCTGGCCGGGCTTGGCTTCCGGACTATCGAGGAGGCGATCGGCCACGCCGAAATGCTCGACACCCGCCAGGCGATCAACCACTGGAAGGCTGAAGGGCTGGACCTGGACCCGATCCTGCACGGACTCGAGTTCGACGACGATGCCCCGCTGCGCAACCTCACCGGCCAGAACCACGAGCTGGACAAGCACTTCGACCAGCGCCTGATCGCGATGGCCGCCGAGGCCCTGAGCGACCGTACCCCGGTGAAGATCGTCCTCGACGTCATCAACACGGACCGTTCCGTCGGCACCATGCTGGGCCATGTGGTTACTAAGACCTTCAGCACGGACCTGCTGGCGACCGACACGATCGATATCACGCTGACCGGAACCGCCGGGCAGTCGCTCGGCGCCTTCCTGCCGGCCGGCATCACGCTGCGGATGTTCGGCGACTCCAATGACTATGTCGGCAAGGGGCTCTCAGGCGGACGCATCATCGTCCGCCCGGACCGCACCAACGTCTTCCCGGCGGAGCGCAATGTGATCGCCGGCAACGTGATCGGCTACGGCGCCACGAGCGGCGAGATGTTCCTGCGCGGCCAGGTCGGGGAACGCTTTATGGTCCGCAATTCCGGCGCCACCGCGGTGGCGGAAGGAATCGGCGACCACGGCTGCGAGTACATGACCGGCGGCCAGACGCTCATCATCGGGCGCACCGGCCGCAACTTCGGTGCCGGCATGTCCGGCGGCACGGCCTACGTGCTGGACCTGCAAACCGAACGCGTCAACAAGCAGGCCCTGGAGTCCGGGGAGCTACAGTTGCACGAACTGGACGCCGAGGACCGCGACATTGTCCACGGACTGCTCGTGAAGCACTCCGAGGAGACCGGATCGCTGCTCGCGGCTCGGCTGCTCGAGAACTTCGACGACACCGCAGCCCGCACAACCAAGGTGCTGCCGCGGGACTACGCGGCCGTACTGCAAACCCGTCTCGACGCCATCGAAGAGGGTCTTGACCCCGACGGCGAAGAAGTATGGGCCCGAATCCTGGAGGTGACCGGTGGCTGATCCACGCGGATTTCTGAAAGTACGTCAGCGCGAAACCCAGCCCCGCCGTCCCGTTCCGGTCCGCATCATGGACTGGAAGGAAGTCTATGAGGCCCAGGAAAAGGGTGTCCTGAAGTCCCAGGCCGGCCGCTGCATGGACTGCGGCGTGCCGTTCTGCCACCAGGGCTGCCCGCTGGGCAACCTCATTCCCGAGTGGAACGACCTCATCTGGCGGGACAAGGGGGAGGAAGCGATGGAGCGGCTGCACGCCACCAACAACTTCCCCGAATTCACCGGGCGGCTCTGCCCGGCGCCCTGCGAGGCGTCCTGTGTGCTGGGCATCAACCAGCCCGCCGTCACGATCAAGCAGGTCGAGGTCTCGATTGTGGACCAGGCCTTCGAGAACGGCTGGGTCACCCCGCTGCCGCCGGCCAGGCTCACCGGCAAGACGGTCGCCGTCGTCGGCTCCGGCCCGGCCGGGCTTGCCGTCGCGCAGCAGCTGACCCGGGTGGGCCACACCGTCGCGGTGTACGAGCGTGACGACAAGATCGGCGGACTCCTGCGTTACGGGATCCCGGACTTCAAGATGGAAAAGGAGCACGTCGACCGCCGGCTGGAACAGATGAAGGCCGAAGGCACCCGCTTCCGTACCGGCGTCGCCGTCGGCACGGACGTGACCTGGGAGCAGCTGCGCCGCCGGTACGACGCCGTAGTGGTCGCCACCGGCGCCACCGTGCCGCGTGACCTTCCGATCCCCGGCCGTGAGTTCGAGGGTGTGCACTTCGCGATGGACTACCTGGTCCCGGCCAACCGTGTTGTGGCGGGGGAGACGGTGGAGAACCAGATCAACGCCGCCGGCAAACACGTTGTCATCCTCGGCGGCGGCGACACTGGCGCGGACTGCCTCGGCACCGCACACCGCCACCAGGCCGCCTCCGTCACCACCCTGGCGATCGGCAAGCAGCCGCCGGCGGAACGTGCCGGCCACCAGCCGTGGCCGACGTTCCCCACCCTGTTCGAGGTAGCCAGCGCCCACGAGGAAGGCGGCGAACGCACCTACCTCGCGTCCACCATCGAGTTCGTCGGCGCGAACGGAAAGCTGACCGGCGTGAAGGTGGCCGAGACGGAATTCATGGACGGCAAGCGCCTGCCGAAGGCGGGCACCGAGCGGATCATCCCCGCGGACCTGGTCCTCCTCTCCCTGGGCTTCACCGGCCCGGAACCGGCCGGGATCACCGAGCAGGTCAGTGCCGAGTTCGACGGCCGCGGCAACGTGGCCCGTGACGGCTACTACATGACCAACACGGAAGGCATCTTCGTTGCCGGCGACGCCGGCCGCGGCCAGTCCCTCATTGTCTGGGCCATCGCGGAGGGGCGCGCCTGCGCCGCCGCGGTGGACAAGTTCCTGATGGGCAGCACCATCCTTCCGGCCCCTGTGGCGCCGACCGACCGGGCCATGGCCGTCCTGTAACCGGCTGCCGGCTCCCCAACGGCCACCAGCCGTTCACTCCCGCAACAACTCCATCCACGCAATCGACTACTAGGGTAGGTAAATGAGACGCGCTAAAATAGTGGCCACCTTCGGACCGGCAATCGCGAGCTTCGAGAACACTCTCGCCGTGCTCGAGGCCGGCGTCGACGTCNAAGAACCCCATTACCCCCTACGACGGCAAAGCACTCTCCGGCGTGGTCCGCAAAACCTTCCTGCGCGGCAGCATCGTGGACGGCAAAACCGCCACCGGCAAGCTGATTCGCCGCGGCGGTATCTGAGGCATGCGTGGCAGTACCGGTGCATCACCCCAGACGAGGTGCCAGTCCTTCAACGGCCCCGGCATGTCCACCTCCATCTGTACGCGGTCTGGCGATCTGGATCACCTGCGGACCGGAATCCGAGCTGGACGAAGCCACCCTGGCGCATGCCGCCATGCTGGTGCTTGAACGCGCCCTGAAATTTGCTCCGGAGGCGGAAGTCCATTGGCCTGCCTCCGGAGCTGCCACGTCCGCCGTGGAGGGAGCAACAGCCGACTCCTCTCAGCCTCCGTCCACGGCGGAGGCTCCTCCGACAACAGGAAAGGCAGCAACAGGAAACCCCGCGGCACATGCCGCGGATACCGACGGACCCCGGCTGCCGCCGTCGGCCGGTCCGGTCAGCCGCATGGCTGTCGACCTTGCCGACAACGAGGTTCTCCTGGACGGAAAGCCGGTGCCCCTCACGGGTGTTGAGTTCAAGGTCCTGCGGTACCTGGTGACCCATCTGTCCCGCATGGTGGGACGGGAGGAGCTCCAACAGTTCCTCGACTCCTTTGAAACCCCCGGCGCCTCAGCCCGTTCCATTGATGTCTATGTGGGCAGGATCCGGCGAAAGCTGGGAAATGCCCGCCATGCTGTGGCCACCGTCCGCGGCGGGGGTTACCAGTTCGTGCCCGGCACGTGCGCCACTGTCCGCGGTCCGGCGGAATACTGCATATAGCGCCGGTGCTGATATCTCAGCGGGAAGCCGCCTCACATAATGTCTTGCCTGCAAACCGACACAATCTACCAAAGGAGATGCCATGAGCCCCACCATGACCACCAAACTCCAGCCCGGAACCCAGGCCCCTGATTTTACCCTCACGGACGCCCAGGGCCGCGAAATATTCTTGACCGATTACCGCGGGAAAAACGTCATTGTGTACTTCTACCCGAAGGCCGCCACGCCTGGCTGCACCACCGAGGCTTGCGACTTCCGCGACAACCTGGCATCTCTACAGGGCAAAGGCTACGAGGTCATCGGCATCTCCCCCGACGCCCCCGAGGTGCTGGCCGGTTTCACCAGCGATTTCTCTCTGACCTTTCCCCTGCTGTCCGACGAAGATCACGCCGTCGCCCTCGCCTACGGCGCCTGGGGCGAGAAGCTCATCGACGGGCGCGTTACTGAGGGCGTGATTCGTTCCACTGTGGTTCTGAACGCCGATGGAGAGATAACTTCCGCCAATTACCGAGTCGACCCCGAGGGTCACGTGGCAGCACTCAGGAAAGAGCTGGGCATCTGAGGGCGCCCCTCAGAGTCCCTGGATGCCATCGCATCCTGGGCAAGTGGACGTCCTTGGCAGCCGAACCCACAGTATGGCTTACACCCCTAAAGGAGGGATTGGCATTGCCACAGCATCATGTGAAAAAGGACAGCAGATTCAAGTTCAGGCCAGGAGACCGGGTCGAAGCCTTCGACGGAACGGGCCTGAGTGTCCAGGGAATAGTCGAGTTAGTAGCTACCAAGCAACGCATCCTTTGGATACACACGCCGGCAGGCGACCGGAAACTCCTCGACGCTACAGAACACACAATCGGGCTCTGCGGCAGGACCCTGGTGGAATAGCGGGACTCCCTTCTCTGGGAGAAGAAATCCGCCGCTGCGCTTCAGCGAGACGAAGTCGCGATGGCTACCGGAGAGCCCGGGCATCGAGGAGTGGAAGAGTTGCCTCTTGACTGACAACTTAGCGTTGCCTGACGAATCTGCGCCCCATGCCTCACTAGTTCAGTTCAAGGACAGCTCCAACCATGCAGGAAAATATGAGGAAGAAATTTGAGACGCGCTAAGATCGTGGCCACGTTCGGACCGGCAATCGCGAGCTTTGAGAACACTCTCGCGGTGCTGGAAGCCGGCGTCGACGTGGCCCGCATGAACATGAGCCACGGCGACTACGCCGTGCACGACACCACATATGAGAACGTCCGCAAGGCGGCAGGACAGCTCGGCAAGGCCGTCGCCATCATGGCGGACCTGCAGGGCCCGAAAATCCGGCTGGGCCGCTTCGTCGACGGCCCGCACCTGTTGGCCGTCGGTGACACGTTCACCATCACCACCGCGGACGTCCCGGGTACCAAGGACATCTGCTCCACGACGCTCAAGAGCCTCACGGAGGACGTGAACGCCGGCGACGCACTGCTGATCGACGACGGCAAGGTGGCCCTGCGCGCCATTGAGGTCGACGACGTTCGGGTCGTCACCCAGGTGATCGTCGGGGGGTACGTCTCCAACAACAAGGGCATCAACCTGCCCGGCGTCGCCGTCAACGTTCCGGCGTTGAGCGAAAAAGACGAGGACGATCTGCGCTGGGCCATGCGCCGCGGCGTGGACATGATCGCCCTGTCCTTCGTCCGTGATGCCTTGGACATCACCCGGGTCCACGAGATCATGGACGAGGAAGGCCGCCGCGTGCCGGTGATCGCGAAGATCGAGAAGCCGCAGGCAGTGGAGCAGCTGCCCGAGATCATCGACGCCTTCGATGCCATCATGGTGGCCCGTGGTGACCTCGGCGTGGAGCTTCCCCTCGAGGAAGTGCCGATCGTGCAGAAGCGGGCCATTGAACTGGCACGCCGCTGGGCCAAGCCGGTCATCGTGGCAACCCAGGTGCTGGAGTCCATGATCGACAACCCGCGGCCGACACGCGCCGAGGCCTCCGACTGCGCCAACGCGGTGCTCGACGGCGCCGACGCGGTGATGCTCTCCGGTGAGACCAGCGTGGGCAAGTTCCCGATCGAAACCGTCAAGGTCATGGCCCGGATCATCGAATCCACCGAGGTCCACGGCCTGGAGCGCGTCCCGCCGCTGGGGACGAAGCCCAAGACCCGCGGCGGCGCCATCACCCGTGCCGCCGTCGAAATCGCCGACCAGCTGGATGCGAAGTACATCTGTACTTTCACCCAGTCCGGCGACTCCGCCCGCCGCCTCTCGCGGCTCCGTCCGATCAAGCCGGTGTTCGCGTTTACTCCGGTGGAGCACGTCTGGAACCAGCTCGCGCTGACCTGGGGCATCCAGCCGGTACTGGTCCCGATGGTGGGCCACACCGACGAGATGACCGCCCAGGTTGACCGCAGCCTGCTGGAACTGGATCTGGTGGACGACGGCGACCTCGTGGTCATCGCCGCCGGTTCCCCTCCCGGAAAGGCCGGTTCCACGAACCTGCTCAAGGTCCACAAGGTGGGCGACCTGGCGGACTCCGGCAGCCAGGGCGAGGCGACGGTGACCAGGGACAAGCTCGGTCCGTGGCCGGAAAGAAAGAAGAAGAAGATCAAGGCCGGGCCCAGACCGCGACTTCAATAATCCTGAGGAGTCAGGGAAACGAGGGGTTCCCGGGGCAGCGGTAATCCTTTCTCTCGGCATTTCAGCCCTGCTGTGTGAGCTTCTTCAGAGAAATTTGGCGGGGCGCAGGGCCCTTTCGGCAAGGGAGCCGTAGAAGATTCCATCAGAAAAGCCGGGACGGGTCGTGGATTTTGGGGCTGGAAACTACCCCGCAGGGGGCCGACGACTGTTAGCCTGTTGAGCGCGCTAACCTGCTGCTCGGGTAACTAGTGCCTCAAGCGCTCCCCACGGCACACCCGCAGGCCGGAGCCTCCAGGGCGACATATTGTACATTTTCGGCATTCCGTGATCAGTCTTCAGTGGATGCATAGCGTGCCTTATTCAGAGGAATCCATCGTTGGGCGGATTGCTGATCGGCCCGCACTTTGCTTCATCTGGACCTCAATTAGCAGCCTCTGCAGATTGTCGGACCGTTGCCGAGTTCCTGATGCGTGCCGACGACGACGGGGATGTTGCCGGAATCGCCTCTCAGCCGTTGGCGCTGCCGTGGCCAAATGCGGCCAAGACGGATCCTGATCGTCCAAGGCCTCCCCGTTTCCCTGTGAGTCTTCCGGTCACCCGCCACATGCCGCCTGACTGTCGCCCGTCTGACCGAGGTTGAGCGATCCTTCCGGTCCTGGAGTTNCTCGTGGTCATCGCCGCCGGTTCCCCTCCCGGAAAGGCCGGTTCCACGAACCTGCTCAAGGTCCACAAGGTGGGCGACCTGGCGGACTCCGGCAGCCAGGGCGAGGCGACGGTGACCAGGGACAAGCTGGGTCCGTGGCCGGAAAAGAAGAAGAAGAACAGCCCGGCCTAGTCTCTACCGTTCGTCATAGGTTCTGACATAAAGGGAGGGCCCCCGCCGGCGGCGGGGACCCTCCCTTTTTGGTCTTGTGTTGTTCGGCCGGTTACGGCTGAGGCGTGGCACCTTCCGCTGCCCCGGATTCGGTGAGGGCGGCAAGGGCCTTTCGGAGCCGGGTGTCTGCATCGTTGGCCACGTCCTGGACGGCAGCGCTGTCGCTGAGCTGGACCATCGTCTGGGGGTCGATGGCGTTGATGGTCGTTACGACGTCGTCCATGCCGCGGCGGACGACAACGTTGCAGGGCAGCAGTGCACCGAGTTCAGGTTCGGCGGCGAGGGCACGGCTGGCCAGAGCCGGGTTGCAGGCACCGAGGATGACGTAATCGCCGACAGCGCCAGCCGCGTCAGCGCCGAGCTTGGCCTCGAAGGTCGCACGGACGTTGATTTCGGACAGGATTCCGAAGCCTTGTTCGGCCAGGGCATCGCGGGTCCGTTGCACTGCCTCTTCCCAGGCAAGGGGAAGAGTCACGGTGTGGGTGTAGTTCATGCGGGGCTCCTATCGATATCTCATTGTATACCCCCAGGGGTGTTTGACTACCCCGGGTGGTATCTGCAATGCTCGAATGGACCCCGGGCACTCCGCCCCGAAAGGCATCAGCGGCCCGGTGGGCACCCCCTCAACCAGAAAGTGCCATGACTGACGCAACGAGACGATTTCCGGCAGCCCTGTTTTCCCAGGGATCAGATCCGGACGCACGGTTCAGCCTCGCCAACGAACGCACATTCCTGGCCTGGATACGGACCTCCCTGGCGCTGATTGCGAGCGGCGTTGCCTTGGAGGCGCTGGGACTGAACCTGCAGGACGGTTTGCGCCTTTCGGCCTCCATTGTCCTCATCGTCGCCGGGATCGCGGCGCCCGTGCAGGCCTGGGTCGGCTGGATGCAGATCGAGCGCGCACTGCGCCTCGACAGGCCCCTGCCGGCCGCCCGTCTCACGTTCCCGATGGGGGCCGCGGTTTCGGTGGCAGGGATCCTGGTCCTCCTCGGCGTCGTCCTCGCCTGATGGCAGCCGGTGCTGAGTCTGAAGACAGCCGGAGCAGCCGTCCGTTTGACGCCGGACTGCAGCCGGAACGGACCGCTCTGGCCTGGCGCCGGACTGCGCTGGCGGTCGCCGTCGCATCCCTGGCGGCGCTTCGCATTCTGCCGGAGGCTTTGGGCTCGTGGGCGCTCATTCCAGCAGCCCTTGGCGCTGGCGCGTCACTCGTGGCGCTTACTCTCACGCAGCGGCGTTACCGCCGCAGCCACACGATGCTCACCTCGTCCGGGAACGACAGGGTGGCGCTCAGCGGAGGAATCTTGCCGGCCTTGTTGGCCGCGGCCACGTTTGGTGGCGGAACTATGGCGCTCGTTGCCGTGTTGCGTCTCAGCGAGCACCTAACGCACTAGCAGTTTAACTGCCGGATCCGGGAGGCCACGGCTGCGGCCGTCCCGGATCCGGGGGAGATGTGAACTAGTTGACCTGGTTGATGATGGTCTCGGCGACCTCGCGCATGCTGAGGCGGCGGTCCATCGAGGTCTTCTGGATCCAGCGGAAAGCTTCCGGCTCCGTGAGCCCCATCTTGGTGGTCAGGAGACTCTTGGCGCGCTCCACGAGCTTGCGTGTGGCGAACTGCTCCTGCAGGTCGGTCACCTCGCTTTCGAGTGCCTTGATTTCCTCGTGCCGGGACAGGGCGATTTCGAGGGCGGGGATGAGATCCGCGGGAGTGAAGGGCTTGACCACGTAGGCCATGGCTCCGGCGTCACGGGCGCGCTCCACGAGTTCTTTTTGGCTGAACGCCGTCAGCAGGACCACGGGGGCGATCCGGGCCTTGACGATCTTCTCGGCGGCGGAGATGCCGTCCATGATGGGCATCTTGACGTCCATCAGGACCAGGTCCGGCCGGAGTTCTTCGGCAAGCTGCACGGCCTTCTCGCCGTTGTCCGCTTCGCCGACGACGTCGTAGCCTTCGCCCCGCAGGATTTCGATGATGTCCAGGCGGATGAGGGTCTCATCCTCGGCGACAACGACGCGGCGCGCCGGCTTGGACGTGGGGTTTGGCTCCGTCTGTTCTGACACGGGGAACTCCTTGGAAAGGTACGGCGGGAAGGGGACCATCTTAGGTTCTGCCCGCTGGTGTACTTGGACCGGTTTGGTTCGATGCGGCGTCACTGGCGCGATTCTGGAATTCAGCCTATCTGCATGTAGAGTAATTTCGCGCACTGGAAGCGATCGCGTTGCTCACAGCACTGTGGCCGAGCGATTGTTACTCCGGTGGAGTCCGCGCCCGAGTGGCGGAATTGGCAGACGCGCCGCACTCAAAATGCGGTATCGAAAGGTGTGTGGGTTCGAGTCCCACCTCGGGCACAGTGTTTCCGCAGGTCAGTCGCATTTGAGGGCGCTGAGTGTGGACAAAAGTACTAAAAGTGTGGACAGCGGCGTAGCATTTTTCCTATGGCCAGCATTCGAAAGCGCACAAAAAAGGACGGTACGACGTCCTTTATGGTGTGTTGGCGGGACCCGGCCAACCGCCAGGAACAAGGCATCACGCTGCCAACGGAATCCGAAGCGATCACCCTAAAGCGCCTCCTTGACGCCAACAACCAATCGTTTGAGATCGCCCAGCATGCGATGCTCGCGAACCAGACCAAAGCGCCCACCGTCGCGGCCGTGATCCAAGAGCACATCGACCTTCTAGTCCGGCCTTCCGTTGGTACCGTCCACACGTATCAGACCATGCTGAAGTTGCACATCGCGGACGTGATTGGCCATATCCCGGTGGACAAGCTCGACTACCGGCATTTGACCTACTGGATGAAGACGATGCAGACCAAAGGCCGGTCGGCGAAAACCATCAAGAACAACCATGGCTTGATTTTCTCGGCGATGGAGACGGCGGTCCGTCTTGGCTACCGGAAGGATAATCCGTGCCGGGGCGTCCAGTTGCCCTCTGGCGAAAAGGCAGAGGATGAGGTCAGGTTCCTGACGCACGCTGAGTTCGGGCTGATCCTGGAATGCATGGGGGAGCGGTACAAGGCATTCACGGAGTTCCTGGTTATGACGGGAACGCGGTTCGGCGAAGCGACTGCGGTGACTGTGGCGGACGTTGACCTGATGTCGAAGCCGGCAACGATGCGGATTAGCAAGGCATGGAAACGCGGTGCTGATTCCGAGTATTACATTGGCGCGACCAAGACCGGTGCCGGCAAGAGGACGGTTTCGCTGAATCCGCACTTGGTGGAGGTCCTGATTCCACTGGTGGCCAGCCGCCCTGGCTCGGAACTCCTGTTCACCACTCCCAAAGGCGAACGCATCGTTCACAAGCTGTATTGGCACCACTACTGGACTCCCGCCGTGAAGGCGGCCCAAGTGCGTGGACTGAAGAAGTCACCACGGATCCACGATCTGCGCCATACCCATGCGTCCTGGCTGATCCAGGATGGCGTCTCGCTGTTCACGATCTCCAGGCGACTCGGGCACGCATCTACGCGAACGACTGAGCAGGTGCATGGCCACTTGATGCCGCAGGCGCTCCAGGATGCCGCCGACGCCGTCGAGCGTTCGGCGGTTGTGTGGCGCGGATAGCGTCTGGGTGGATGGTTAACCTAAGAGTACTTCTGGCGAGCCTGTGCTCGCGTCCCGATCATGCGGACGGCCGGCGACGTAGTGCCAACAGCCCGGACTTCACGAAGTTCTGCAATCTCCCGGAGGTGGACCGACGTGAAGACAATCTTCCCCTTGCCCCAGACGGTGTGCGGGAACTCCCCTTTGGCTGCCCCGTCCCTAAGCCATGCCTCTGAACATTTGAGGACGGTGGCAGCCTCTGCTGGTTCGAAGAATTCAAGTTTCATGCCCCTGACCAATCCTTTCGTCGTTATGCGGCGAGGACGGCTTGCGCGAGTCCTGCCCCAGTTCATGTAGCCCGGAAATCACGGCGGCATGATGGTGACCTGGAAACTCGCTTCGAGGGCCGCAGCATTGAGCTGCACCTGCTCGGCGGAAGCACTGAACTGAGTCGATGAGCACTGCACCAGCCCGGCATCGAGGAGGAGGCCAAGTTGCCTTCGGACGGCTGAAGGCGAGACGCTGAGTTCCCTGCCGATCTGGCCACAGGTCGAGGGCCCGTTCCTGAGTAGGAATCGGATAATTCGGCTTCGTGTTCGGTTCATCAAAATGCTCGGCATGGGGACCACAACCAGGGGAATGGTGGAGGGTTGCTGTAGACGGGTCTACAGCAGCAGGTTACTCCGGTTGAGGTCATGTTGGATAGACCAGAGTGCGTCAATGAATCCTCAACTTGTAGACGCGGTTGATTGCCGCGCCGGACGACTCAGGTAATACTGGGCGAAAGGGGGTCGTAGCGCCTGACCGGGCTCTCGGCCCCGCATCAGATCGAGGGGTGGGCAGCGCGGATGGACGAGGTAGGTCGCGGTGACATGTTGTCTCCCCAGGCCCAGCTGGCTCGTCGTCTGAATCTGCTGCTCGACGTCGTGGTTGCCGAACGTGGGAAGCCCGTAACGTTCCGCGAGGTCCAGGCCGAACTCGAAGCCAGGGGCATCAAGTTGTCCCGCGCGCGCTGGTTTTACATGAAAGAGGGGACCGGTCGTCTGGTCAGTGATCCGGCGCTATTGGCAGAGCTGTGCAACATCTTCAACGTTGACCCCTCGTACCTGATCGGCGACAGCGCCGACTTGCCCGAGCGGATCGATTCGCAACTCGAGTTTGTGAAGTCGCTCCGCGCGGCCAGGGTGAAGACCTTCGCGGCGCGGACGTTGGGTGACGTTTCTCCGGAGACGCTAAGGGCCATCTCTGAATACCTCAACAAGGACATTGATCGCCATCCTGGAGCGGAAGAGGCAGCATCTAATCCTCCAGAAGATACTGAAGATGAGCCGCCAGCAACTCCTTGATCCGCGCGGAGTTGGCTGAATAGCGCGGCGAGCGGCCATGTCGCCGGCCCGGCTCAAGGTCCACCGCAATGGCACCGGTCTCCTCAAGTGCAAGCAGGTGCTTCGCTACGCTCGGCTCACCGGCGCTCACTGCCGCCACGATGTCACCGCGGGTAGCCGGACCGTGCGCGGAAAGGTAGCGGAGGATCTCATTCCGCGATCTGTTGCCAAATGTCGCGACAGCGGCCTCGACGTCGTTCGACCAGGCTTCGTCGTGAGGCTGCGTGATCCTGGGCATGGAACCATTCTCACCGAACGATCCCCGAAAAGTAAGACCCGCAGTCTTGACGATACTTTAATTATCTTCGAAAATAGTTTGTATAGCTTTCCTGTCGTAGTGGTCGGCCTTGGCTTTCGCTGCCACTCTTAGGGCGCCGGTCGTGCCGGCGCCGGACTTATTGGAATCGTTGAGTCGAAGCGGTGAAGACCATGCGAGTCGAAGCCAGGTTGAATCAGGCCCCACAAGATCATCCAAATGTAGGAAGTATCGACATCTCCCTGCGCGGTGCGCCGGAGCCCGCCGCGGTTGTCGTTCCGATAGATCAAATCATGATCGCCGTCGACGCTGTACAGCGATACGTGGTTTCGCATCTCTCGCGGATCGGCCGGGCCTGCGACGTGGACGACGTTATGCAGGACATCCGGGTCGCGGTGTGGGATGGGGTGACCCGGGGGCATTACCGCCAGCTCCCCGGTATTCCCTTTGGTGCGTGGGTTCAGGGGGTGTGTGCGAACGTGTGCGCCGCGCACGTCCGTCGGGAGCTGAGCCATCGGACGCTCCCGCTGATCGTGGAACCAGGGAATGCCGACGGGCAGACGCCGATCGTTACTCTGGCGTTGCTGGGCATGGACCGGGGTGGAGGTCAAAGTGCCGAGCAGATTATTGACCAGCAATGGGCACGAATGATCATTGAGCTGACCCGCGCCAGCCTGCCAGCAGGAGTTTGGGATCTTGCCCTCGAGAGTCTCACCGGGCCGCGACACTACGGTCCGCCGTCGCCACAGGACCGCCGGCGCTGGCATGCGGTGACCGTGGTCCGCCAGACGGCGAAAACCGTTCGAAATGCCCTCGACGTCGAGCAGACGGCCATTAGCAATATCGGAGACGTATCCCAGCGCGCAGCAGAGTGCCTGCCCACACCGGTACTCCGCAGAACGGCTGAAAGTATCGTTCGCCCGGGACTGCGAGGACCCGAACGGAAGAGGGCTTTGGAAGCGTTGGCCGCCCAGTTGGGCGTCACCGAGCGCTATCTGGCCGTCCAGATCGGCTTCGCGCGCCGTCTCTATCAAGCGGCATGGCGGATTCTCCAGGCCGGGACGCGGACTGCCTGCTGAGTCATGTTGTGGGTACGTCCGCTCGCCATGAACAGGCGAGAAGGAGGCCCGTATGTCCGTATTGCGGAGAAGCTTGCTACCTGGCCCACAGAGCCAGCGGCGATGGTGGATCACAGCAATCGCGCTCGTGATTGTGGTCACGGCGCTCATCGCTGTCATGCGGCCGACGCCCACGCCCGCAATGGCTCCGGTCCCACCGTCGTCGACGACGCCGATCCCTAAGGGCCCGGCGAACGCTTCCGCCGGGACGCCGGCACAACCTTCGACGGTGGCTCCTGACGTTGTAATTGCCGATGCGGAGGGCGCACCCCGCACTGCTGACTTCCGCCAGCTCGCTGCCGCGGCGGCGACGGCGATTTACACCTGGGACACGCGAACGACGACCTACTCGGAGGTCTACTCACGGCTCCGTGACTGGTGGGACGTGCTGCCGGACGGGTCCAATCCCTTGGCCGTCCTGGTGCAGGAGTTCGAAGCGACCGGGGTCAACGCGGGAAGCTACGCGACTTTGGCTGATCAGCAGGCGCACCGTTCGGCCGCGGTGGAATCCCTGCACTGCGACAGCGAGCTGGCCAAGGTTCGGGAGCGGCCGGCGCCATGGGAGGGACTGCATGTGTGCACAGCCTCCGTCAGCGTTCTGGAACAATCAATTTCTGCCCGCAACACCTACACGGCACCTGTCAGCGTGATGGTGAACTGCCCGCCGGCTGTGACGGCCCCGGCGGACCACTGCGTCATGGTCGGCTTTTACGCCGATCCCAGCAGGATCCTCTATTGATGCCGGCCGCCGTGGTGTTGGCTGGGTTGGTCAAGCGCCGGGCCCTTCTGCGGGTTTCGCTGGCCGCGGCATCAATCTTGATCCTGGTGGGTTCCATTGCGTTTAGCGCAGCCGTGGCGGTGCTCGGCGCTGGCGCGGCCGACACCCCGTCCGTCTGCTCGCAAGATGGCGTGGTCGGCCAGCCAGCCAGCGAACCCGGCGCGCTGAGCATCCGCACAATCGGCCGGGCCCCGGTCAGTGTGACCGACAGGCAAATGGCCGTCGCAGGGGACTACGTTTCCATTGGCCAACAATTGGGGGTCCCCCGGGAGGGCCGCATAATTGCAATCATGATGGCGCTGCAGGAATCCAGCCTCAGAGTCCTTGCCAACGTGAACGTACCTGCCTCGCTCCAGTACCCGCATGACGGCCTCGGCAGCGACCACGATTCCCTCGGCACCGCCCAGCAACGGCCCGCGGCCGGCTGGGGGACCGTTGAGCAGTTGATGGATCCGACGTACAACGTCCGAGCCTTTTACGGCGGACCTGCCGGCCCCAACCATGGCAGCCCGCCCGGGTTGTTGGATATCCGGGGTTGGCAATCCATGAACAAAGGCCAAGCTGCGCAAGCCGTTCAGGTGTCGGCATTTCCGGAGCTGTATGCGCGGTGGGAGGCTGAAGCAACGGCTATCGTTGAGGCGCTCGACGGCGGGATCACACCGGCTAGGTGCTCCGAACCGCTGCCTTCCTCGACGGACCCGGTCGTTCCCACAAATCTTAGCCAAATCCGCAAGGACATCCTGCGATTTACCGAGGAAGGGGTCGGCGGCGCCTACGTATGGGGTGGCACGGCGTACAAGGCGTGGGACTGTTCCGGTTACGTCCAATGGATCTACAGGCAGGCCGGAGTCAATCTGCCGCGAGTGGATCAATGGAGGGTCGGTTCGCGGACCGACAATCCGCAGCAGGGGGACCTAGTGGTCCAGAATGCACAGGGGCCAGCCGACTGGGGACACGTTGGTATTTATGCGGGGGACGGGATGATGTACAGCGCGCTAAATCCCGCGGTGGGTACGCTACTGCATCCAATAGCTTGGAATACGGATACGGCGTATTTTGATCTCTTGAGGTGATGTGAAGTTATTTCGAACCTGTGACCCCGCCGAATTTAGGTCGCTCGGGCCAGGCAGGAGTGCAAGGATCCGAAGTGGCGGAAGACCGGGGCTGTACGCACGTACACGTGATGAGGCGTTTCGGTTCGGTCGCAACACACTGATCGTGGCAACAGGGCCCGAATCAGCGACGGCGAGCCATGACGCCCAGCCGAAAGCCGGAACCACCCCGGCCCCTCCCAAGGCCACCGTAAACGACGACCACCCACCTCAACAGGGGGTACTTAAGGGATACAAGCTCTAGTACTACTGAGGGCGATTGTCCGCACTTCTAGAAGAGTGTGGCGGTGTCTCTTCCTTCTGCCGCCTTCCGGCCCCTTGCGGCCCTGACGCTAAACGGCACGAACCGTTCGGACGGGGGCAGGGACTGGTAAATCTGCTCGGCCCGTTCTGTTGCCCACGGTTCTGGTGAGGCCAAGTAAGCACCGGTGGTTTCCGGGCCGATCCAGCCCAGATCAGTCATGTGTTGCAGAACCTTGCTAGTGATGGCTTTCGCGTCCGGCACACGGATCTGTTCAACGCTTATGTCGTGCTGGAGGTCTAGGAGAGCCAGAGGTTCCTCCCTGATACGCACCACCCTGTAACCGGCATCGCGGAGCCGTTTCGTTTTTGAATGGTCGCGCTCTTCTTGGGCTTTGCCCTTGTGGGAGTAGGAGCCGTCGAACTCGATTACAACCTTAAGGGAACGGATGAGGACATCGACGGTATGGGGCCTGTTATGGCCAAGATCAAGACGTTCCTGCCTTACAGGGTCCACGTCCTGCGGGAACACCGCAGCAAACTCACAGGCCAGGGCGATATCGATCCTGGACCGTATGGCCGGTGCGCACCATTTGCAGCCGTCGCCGTCGAGGGCGCGCGCACGAACTTGAGATGACCACACATGAGTAGCATCCTGAGGGCAGATCCATCGGACGCGTAGGTTGCTACCCATGGTTACGTCCGCGGGGGTCAGTGCCCCATTTTCGGTGGGGTGCCACTGCTGGGCCAGCAATGGCCGGTTCACGTCCAGGCGGTTACGGTCCGTGGGTCGCTTCCCGTCGCAGAAGGGGCACCCGGTCCCGTTGGATGGCCGGGAGCTGACGGCCGCAGTCCACCTGTGGGTGCCGTCCTTCCGGCAGATCCAGTCCGCAGCGTAGTCACTGCCAGCCGCCACGTCCTCGGGCCGCCTGGCGTTGGCTGGATCCCACTCAGCGGCCAGAATGGGTCTGGTTCCCGCGACGCTGTTGGACGGGTTGACCTTCTTTCCGGCGCAGTAGGGGCACCCCGAGCCGCGAAAGCGGGCCGCGGGGGATGCAGTGTACTCATGGTTCGGGTCGTTCGGGCAGATCCACCAGACGTCCTTGTTGGACTGGGGCAACACTTTTGTGGGGCCCAGGCCCAGTTCGGTCTGGTTTCGCTGATGGTGCCATGTGGGCATCAGATCCGGCCGAGAAGACGCGAGGTTGTTGTCTGGTGTGGCTTTCATGCCTTTGCACGAGGCGCAGCCGTGCCCTTTGGCTCGGGTATGAGGGGCAGCAAGCCAGGAATGTCCGTTGTCGCAGATCCACCATATGGGGCGGTTGCTTCCGGGTCGGACGTGCGAAGGAGGAAAGGGGTTCTTTACCGGATCCCATTGAGCGGCGACGTCCGGACGTAAATGCGCCAAGGACAGTGTGCCTTCGTCGCGTACAGGCTGTTGCCGTTTTCGACGCGGGCTGGGTGGTATGGCGGCTTCTCCGTCGGTCATGGACCATCCTCTCCGGTCAGGCGCGCGCAAGGGTGAAGGGATGGTTCCCCTCATGGCGGCAGGGGTCTAGCTGCGGAAAAGTGTGTACTCGATCTCGTCCGGGCGCACGTCGTGTTCTGCCCGGTCGGTGGTTTCGCGTGCCCAATTATCCATCAGCGTGCAGTAACTGGCGAAGGTCTCCGGCCACCATCCCTCGGTGGGTGAGTGGGGCCATGCAAATGGTCGGAGTTTTGTGGCCACCACCTTGTCGAGTATCAGGAGGTGAGGATGTGCTTTCGGTCCTTGGGCAAAGTAAAGGAATTTGGTAGCGAATGCCGGTCCCAGCATTGAGATGCGGCCTGCGCCGCGTTCCGTGGTTAGGATCCGGTACGCGTATTTTGGATCCGCGCTTGTCCGGACCGATTCCCACGCTTCGGTTAGCCTCTCGGCGGTACCGTGAGGATCGCGTTCGATAGCATCCAGCCGCGCTTTGAGCCGCGGGGCCCGCATTCCGAGGCCCCATGCCATGGACACCAAGAGGAGCGGCAACGCTACTTCCGGGGAAGGTTGACCGGCGCCAAGAGCAAATACTTCGGCTCGCGAAATCCTGAATCGTCCGGAGTTCACGGCAAATGTGGGCGGTACCGGGAGCCCGCGGTCCGCTAGTAGCTTCCAGCGATCAGCATCGCTGGTGGTGCGGTGGTTCATGACCGCTTGAGCGCCGGGCAAGGCCCGGTAGAGCACATCCGGCAGCGGCGCGGTCGGATCGATCATGCTTCTGAAAGTATGCGGGGAAGAGTTCCGGTGGAGCCTTCGTCCATGGCGCACTTCCAGTGAGAGGGGCGGAGGTCCCCGATATTCAGCAAGCCGTCCTTAGGGGCGGATGTTGAACTGAGTGACGGAGCGGATGGATCAGGCCACGCAACCTGTGGGCTGATCTCCGTGCCGCAGAAGTGGCACGTCCAGCCGTGGATGGAATACACCGCTTGGAGATGCCCGTCTGCGCCGGCGCCCATCGTACGAGCTGCATAAGAGACTGTCATCTGCCGCTTACGTTTGGCAGTGTTGCTGGAGACGGCCATGCGCTCGGGCGTCCACAATGACGCGTGGGCAAGCGGAGTCCACACCTGAGCCTCCCACCTGTATTTAACGTCGTCCTCGACGTGGGAAATGAATTCTGTGTGGAAGCTGATGCCATCCAAGACCGTTCCAGTACCTGACACTGGGCGCCCGTACGCGATGCGCAGGACATCCCCGTTGAGGAAGACACCTGGCAAGTAGACGCGGTCGGGTGTTCCGTTAGCGGTGCTTTTGGCGTAGCCGATAGCACCGCTGTTCAGGTGCACCACTGCGATCATCAGTGAAGCGTCAAATGCATGGCTTTCAGCAAGCTGGCGGCCGTACGAAGCCGCCGCCGAGGGGAGCCTGGGATCGTTCAGCTCCAAATACTCTGTGCGGTGGCCATGGCGTTCGATCACGTCGCCGACCATGGGGTACCGGTCGAACTCGTAGGGGAAGTCTCCTGCGCCACGAGTGCCCAAGGCCCGCGGCCCTGTAGTCCGTTTCAGGGGGAACTCCTCCGACACCAGGAATCCGCTCTCGGCCTGGGCAGGGGACGTGAGGATGCCGATGCCGTCACGGGCCCACATCCGTTTTGCCGCCCGCATCAGCAACTGGTTGCACTGGCTGCTGCATAACCCTCGGTCCCGGATCTTCCAAGGGACCTTGTCAGGGATGATCCCGTCGCAGTAACAGCAAGTATCGCCGGCGGCCGCGCGGCCGCTCGGGTGCTTCAGCACCGCATCCTGCCACGCGAAATGATCCATGTTTGCCTGGTCCAAGCTGTGGGACGTCGTAATGACATGGTCCGGGAGGTTCCTGCGGCCCGGGGATTGTGCCGGTCTGGACTGTGCGGCTTCTTCGTCGCTGATTGCCAGCATTTCCATGAATTCCGTTTCGTTGATTACGACTATGCGCTGGCCCTGGCGTGCAAGGTCGATTGCTCGGCGCATCTTGTTGGTGTAGGCGTCATCTGGCTGAACGTTGCTCGGGTCGAAGTCGGCGTTGACCAGGATTGTGGTCTTCTGTGTGACACCCTTTGACGGCTGGCCGCCGCGTGCGCCGACCATGCCCCAGGCATTGTCCCTCGACATGGTTTGAAGCGTTCCCGTGAAACAAATGACCGAACCATACAGTGCCCCGTCAGGGTCCGCCGCGGCGTTGACCTCGATTTCGGATGCTTTTGGAGACGTTGACGAGCTCCGGGTCCGATTTCCGCTCGGGGTGGATATCCGGAGCTTCGTCGCTCCCCGCCATCCTTCCGAAGTAATCGTTCCCATAACAGTTGCGGTAGCTTCCGCCAGCTCTTCCATAGTTGCCGATCCGGTCCGCGCTGCTATATCCAAACAGATCTGCGCACAGGCATGTGCATCCTGGACGGCGTCGTGATGCTCGAACGGGTCGAGCCCTAGCTCGTGAACTAGCCAGTTGAGCTTGTGGACGGGAAAGTTGTACGCCGCCCGGGACATGACCAAGGTGCACATGTATTTGAGGTCCGGGTACTCCAGCCCGGTCCAGTCGCAGGCCTGGCGGAGAGCGCCTAGGTCGAATCCGGCGTTATGAGCAACGAGGATGTCTTCACCGGCAAATGCCATTATTTCCGGGAGGACCTGTGACCAGCTGGGTGCGTCAGCTACATCATCGGCCGTAATGCCGTGCTTGCTGATATTTATCGGATGAAAATCGTTGATGCCTTCCGGGGGTTGAATCAAGGTTGAGTATCGGTCCGTGATGGCTCCGTCTGATACCTTTACGAGCCCTACGGCGCACACCGAACCCCGCTCACTGTTCGCGGTTTCGAAGTCGATGGCTGTAAAACTTATCCCCACAAGAGCCCCTCACATTCGCGGATCACAACACTGTCCCCCGCAAGTTATCCAACATTTTCGACTCCTGCCCATTGCGGTCGAGGCAGGGACGCTGTCCGCGTGTTGCAACGCAAATCGTCGCCGTATTCAGCCCGGGTTTCCGCTCCACCGGCCTGATCTTGGCTTAGCGGACCGGTTCCTTCAGCGCAGTCGCGGGAACCGGCCAGGAACGAACGGCCGAACCACCAATCCCGTTGAAGTACTTACGTGACGCGCGCAGGCGGTCGTTTTCGATCTCCAGCCAGTAGTTCAAGAGTTGGATGCACCCGTTGGCGACCCGCAGCGCTTCCCGGTTCACTGGCTCGACACATTCCACCGTGCTCTCCCAGGCCGAGGGGAGCGGTGGCGCCGGCCAATCGATGTCCTGAAGCGGGCCCAGTCGCTGATACTCCGGAAGAGGTTCGCCGGCGGCACGGGCGTTCTTGCGCGCTTGAACCTTGTCGGCGTTATGGGAGGCACGGCGGTCATTCTCTGACCAGAACAGGTCTTGGAGCAGATCTACCCAGGAAGTACAGTCGCTGACAAAGACCTCCGGATCGAACGCCGGAGCTTCCAGTACAACCGTCTCGGTGCAATGCTTCCGCGCCCGCGAAGTGAGAAGAACAGGGCGCTTATACGAGAGACTGTGAAACACCCGTTCATCAAACCCATCAGTGACTACGGCATTCGTTGCCGAAGCTCTCAACGAACCGGTCAGCGACATTGCTGAAACCTGCCAGAGGGCCCATCTGTCTTCGTGGATATCGAGAACAGCAATTCCGTGTACGACAGCGTCAGATGCCAGCATCTATTCCCCCATGGTTGAGACTTGCGCTCATCCTAGCCGGAAGAAATTGCGCTGACCGGTCGAAATGGATCGTGACGCGCAGAAGTTCCCGATAACGGGCAGCCCCGAGCGTCCGTTGTGCCTTTTTCTGACACCTGACCGAGCGGATCTATAGGGTCAACCTGACACTCGGCAACGGCTAGTCAGCCGTTTTACCCTGACAAATGGCGTGGTCTCCGTGGTGCCAGAAATTGGAATAGTGTGGAAGGCAAATACTGACGTTGGCGTGGGGGCGACAGCATGAACGCCTAACAAAGGACCCCCTTTTGGCCCGTAAAATCAATATCCAGCTGATCGATGATCTTTCCGGAGAGGACGCCCAGGAAACCATTAGGTTCTCCATTGACGGTGCCGATTTCGAAATCGATCTCTCAGCAGATAATGCCGCTGACCTGCGCGACACGCTGAAAGGGTACGCCGCTAAGGGCCGGCGCCTTCGGGGCCCGCCCGGTACCATCGGTGGACGTACCTCGGCGATGGGTAGTGAAGAGACTCAGAAGATCCGTAAATGGGCCGCTGAGAACGGGTACAACCCCAGCCCTCGTGGCCAAATTAGTCAGGCCATCAAGCAGGCCTACAACGCCGCCCAGGGCTAGAGCTCAGATGGAAACGGTGCCTTGACCCGATGTGGGCGTTGTCGTCGGCGCCACGTATGCGTTGATAGCGGCGCCTGCAGAGTGCTGACCGGCTCGAAATGTTTCCGCCGATCGACGGCTTTTCAGGCTGATGGTCGAGTCGAAGCCTTGGATATCCGGTTCCATCGCGCACAATTGGCACGACACATCTACTAGGGGGTAATTTGGAGCGGAATGCGCTCTACGCACACACGCAAAGTCTTTTCCGGAAGGGCTTAGTGACCTTAGTCGGGTCCGGAGCTTCCTGTGCAAAGGGTCTTCCGACGATGGGGCGCCTCGCCGAGCAAGTCCTTCTACGTGTGGACTCAGCTCTCAAAAACGGCTATTTCAGTGAAGAAGTTCACACAGAGTGGAAGAAAGTCGCGGTCGCGCTGGAAGATGGCGAAGGCCTTGAACAGGCCATCCATGCTGAGTCAATGCCCGCCGAGCTGGGAGAGCTGATCGCTCTGCACGCCTCTGAATGTGTGAGGGAAGATGAGGCGGTGGCCATTGATGCGATGTCGCGCAGCGACCAGCCAGGCGAGTTCAGCCGCATAGCAAGGCATCTCGCTCGGGTCGACGGGCAGCCCTCCATAATTACCACCAACTACGACCGTCTCATCGAGGTGGACCTTGCTTTGTCGGGAGTGGGAGTCGACTCCATGTTTGCAGGTCACACTATTGGGCGATTGGACGAGAAGCTGGCTCGTCAGGAACACGAGTACGTTGAACGGACGGCATCGTCGCGAAGCCGGTCGAGGACTTTAGCCCGCCCCCATGTCCAGCTCGCCAAGCCCCACGGGAGTCTCGATTGGTTCACCTCCGGAAGCGGTGATGTTGTCAGATCTGATTTGACTCTCGCGGGGCCTCGCAGAGTCGTAGCTCCCGGTGGAAGCAAGTACAGGCTCGGCTATGAGTCGCCTTTCGACGTGCACCGAGAACGGGCGAACCGGGCGATCGACCGGGCAGGGGCTTTTCTTATCGTAGGTTACGGATTCAATGACGACCATTTGCAGACCCACCTCAAGCCAGCTTTTGCGAACGTGCCTTCGCTCGTGGTCTCGTACGCATTGACAGAGAATGCGCGTGCGTTTTTGTCCACCAACCCCGATGCAGTGGGAATTGAACGAGGTCCTACAGACGATTCATCAGTCATCATGCATGAAGGCAACCAGGAAATCGTCAACTGCGGTATCTGGAAACTCGACGTTCTGCTAAGAGAGGCGCTCCAAGTATGACCAATCAGACTGTGCTGGACTTTGCTCCGGAGGGGGCACTGGGTCGCGTCTTTCGCGTGGACACAGGGAGCGTATGGGCGGAGGCACTCGATCACGAATTGCTGACCCGAGTTGCTGTCGGCAGCCTGATCGCTATCCAAGGAGCAAATGCGAGCGAGTATCTCGTCGGATTGCTCGACCGGGTAACGCGGGATGTCTATGAGGACGTTGACGTCGATGAAGAAGGCGATCTCCCGGAGGCGAAGCAGCGGGATTTGTTGCGTGTCGTCTTGGTGGGCACATACCGCACGGTCGACGGTGACCGCGTCAACACGTTCAAGAGGGGTGCGGATTCGTATCCACTGATCGATGCCTCGTGCTGGGCTATTTCTGGGTCAAATCTTCAGAGGCTTATGGGGCTGCTTAGCCAAAAGGTCGACCCGGAACGGCGCTTGAATTTAGGGACGTTTGTAGCCGATGCGTCAGCCGAGGCGGTTGCGGATGGGGATCGATTGTTTCAGCGACATGCCGCTCTCCTTGGGAGTACCGGCTCCGGCAAAAGCTGGGCAGTTGCCCTGATCTTAGAAAAAGCCAAGCGCCTGGCCCATCCCAATCTCATCGTTTTTGACATGCACGGAGAGTATGGGCCGCTTACGGAAGGCGATAATCCCATAGCAAAGGGATTCAAAGTAGCGAATTCCGGTATCGCTGAAGGTGGCACGTCAGAGGCTCTAAACCTGCCTTGGTGGCTTCTCAACCAAGAAGAGATGCAGGCACTTCTACTGGATCGCTCGGAGACGAATGCTCCTAACCAGGCGGCTCGACTATCCCACCACGTTCGTGCCTTGAAACTCAAAGCGCTTGAGGACGACAGCAGGGAAGATGTGATTCCACATTTTACGGTCGACAGTCCCATACCCTATTCGCTTTCAGAGCTTCTCCGAGCGCTGCAAGCAGACGATGAAGAGCGCGTGCCAGGCGCCCGCGCCGGGGTGGATAAGGGGGGTCCGTTCTTCGGCACGCTCTCCCGATTCATTGCGCGCCTACGCAGTCGAACAGAAGACCGCCGCTATTCCTTCATGTTCGATCCTCACTCTGAAACGAATGAGTATGTCTGGTTGCACGGTTTCGCAGAGATGCTGCTGAGCACTGACCCTGGTATTAAGATCGTTGACTTCAGCGAAGTGCCCAGCGATGTCCTGCCTGTAGTGGTTGGTGTGCTCGCGAGGCTACTCTATGAGGTTCATTTCTGGACGGACCCCGAGAAACGCACACCGGTCACCTTCGTTTGCGACGAGGCACATCTCTACCTGCCTGAAACTGCCGATGGCGTTGTTTCACAACGTGCGGTGGAGGCCTTTGAGCGGATTGCCAAAGAAGGTCGAAAGTATGGCATTTCACTCATGATCGTTAGCCAGCGACCATCAGACGTAAGCCGCACAGTTCTGTCGCAGTGCAATAACTTCATCGTCCTTCGACTAACTAACGACCAGGACCAGTCACTAATTCGTAGACTCATGCCGGACAGCCTTGGGGGAATAACTGCTGCGCTTCCCCTCCTGGATGTTGGGGAGGCTATCGTTCTGGGCGACGCAATGGTTTTGCCTACAAGGGTCCGGCTTCACAGGCCGTCCGTGAAACCACGCAGTGCAACGATGGATTTTTGGACCGAATGGGGAACTCGGAAGGTGCAGTCGGAAGACTTGATCTCAGCCGTCGAAGCCATGCGTAAGCAGTCCCGACTCCAGATCCCTCGTGAGCATGCAGCCGAGGCCGGAGCCGCTGAGTCGTCCCAAATGGCGACTATCGCGAGCGGGGGCTAAGGGTTCACGGTTGGGCGGTGCTCCCGATGGAATCGTGCGCTGGACGATGAGGTACACCGTGCCGCGGGCGACCTCGAACAGCCTGGCGGTCTCGTCGGTAGCGTGTTGTTCTCCGTAACCACTTCTTGCGCATGATCTGTGTCCGCAGGATATGCGATGGAGACCAGGGATTGTGGGCAAGACGATGTCGAATCTGGCCCGCGCCGCTGGGCATCTCAAATACGATCCATAGATGATGCAGCGAGCTGTGGTGGGCGCCGGTGCGAAAGACTTCGGAAAGCGACACCACTGGACCCGCGCTGCACCGGCCCTGCTCCCATAAGGTCCTAACGCCACTCCGGCACGGGGCTCAAGTCCTCGCGCCAGAGCCGGTACCGCCTCCGCTCCTCCGGCAACGGGGTCGCGTCGTCACCGTCGATATGCGAAGTCATCATGTCAGGGACGTGCTCGCTTGCCGCGCGCAGCGCCTGCTCCAAGAGCTGTCTGACATCGATGAGCCAGACTTCGATCTGCGTGAGCGGGATGCCGGAGAGCCACACCTCGTTGTTGTCTGGCATCGGCAGTTCGAACACCGCCCACGGGTCTTCCTCCGCCAGCGTACGAAACCGCGAAAGCTCCTCCAGCCCGCGCATCGCGGCGAGTTTCTCCTGAATCTTGAAGAACAGCTTGGCGTGCCCGGTCTCCAAGAGGTTCTTCGCCGACCGCCCGTGTTCGTCCCAGTGCTCGGAGATGTTCCGGAGGTCCCTCAATACTGGCTCCTCCTCCATCGCAGTCTTCGGTTTTCCAGGAGCCGGTCCTGCGAACGGAACACGTTGTTGATCGCAGAGAGCAGGAACGTCCGCTCGATCCTCTGTTGCATGTGTATCGCCACGGTCGGGACAAGCACCGGCGGATTCGGGCCCTTGCGCATCTCGGGCAGAACACCAGCCAGCGATCGCGAGTCAGCCTCCACCCGCGCGATCGTGTTGAACGCCGAGACGCGGCGGAACCGTGCGCACTGCATCTCCGCCGCCTCGACCCACATGAGTCAGGTGGACCAGATCTCGACCTCGGACCTCGGAGCTCGGACCTCGGGACACGCACCTGCTTTGCCATGCAACCCATGCTCGCACCCAAGATGCAGCAAATGACATTCGTGCAGACGCCTTCTGAAACGTACATCCGGATGGAGTGCGCCTTAACCAGATAATCGTGCATTCGAGCTCGGACATCCGTGCAGTCGTCTTCGGAAAATTTCAGCTGTTTAGATGCACACTGGGGCGGCAGCGTCTCAGGGGCAGTCGCACTCCCACCAGTTGCCGCCGCAGATGCTGCACGGGATTGGAGCCGCACTAGGGCATGGCTCAATGTGGTGATAACGCGTTACCCGCCCAGATGAAGAGGTCGCGATTTCCTGACCCGCCACGATCGACGCGCCGCATCCAGTACATGTACCGGCGAGGTCAAGGGCCAGTTTTAGCGCCAGCGGAAGGATTCCATCGCGCATAGCAGGGGAGCGGGGTCGCGTTTCAGGTGGTCAACGGGGCGTGCTCCGGCAAGTCCCTTGGAGGGGGTGACCATCCAGAGGGTGAAGTAGTTGTGCGGGATGTCCAGCTCCATGGCTCTCCGGAAGAGCGCTGTGACGACTGGGTGGAGCTGTCCGTCGGGGAGGAATTGGAATCCCGGGCAGAAGGTGCCGTCTTCGATGAAGACGCGGACGAGCTGCCGCATGACGGGGTCGGGGTCTTCCATGAGCTCGGAAAGCCGCCGGCGTACCTGCCCGAGAGTCGGCAGAGTGAATTCGATCCGGACCCTTTCCCACGTCTGATCGCTGATGGTTTGGCCGTTCACTCTTCTTCGGTTGTTTCGTCGGCGTCGCTGATGTTTTCCAGCAGCCACTGGGTGGACGGCGGTTCCCGGCGGAGCGTGACGGTCCGGAGGGCTGAATGGGTGCCGGGACGGACCTGGATGCGCCAGAATTCGATGCTGACCAGGTCGCCGCTTCCGACGGCCGCTGTGCGCCTGGTGTTCCACCAGGCGTCTCGTCCGAACCACTGCTGAGAATCCGTGTCGGGATCGACAAGCCATATCTGTCCGTCATGGCGGATGGCAAGGGGTTTGCCTGCCGGGTCGAGCCGGACCTGCAGCTCGTGGGTCTGGACGGGGACTTCGATGGTGAGGGTCATGAGGCGCGTTTCCTTCGTGGTGCTGTGCTGGCGAATTTGGTTAGGCGGCTTTGACGAGGGGGAGTTCGTCCCAGTGGGTGGTGTAGCGGGGGGAGAGCATGTCCCGTTTCATGGTCCAGTCCGGCCCGCCGCGGATGCCGCCGTGGCCGAGGCCGATGGATCCGCGCCCGTAGCGGCGGGTGATGTCTTCCAAGAGGGTTCCGACGTGGCGTTCCTCGTGCGGGTTCTCGAACAGGGCCAGGGGTGCCTGGTTGCCGCTGGGCCTCAGGTCGGTGACCATGATCCCGGCCCTGGCGTACCGGATGCCCTCGCAGATGCGGGGCAACAGGGCGTGGGCTGCCTTGGTAAGCAGGACCGGGTCCGCGGTCGGCATCGGCAGCGGCACGCAGACCGAGGGGTAGGAGGTGTCTTTCGGGTTGAAGTGTGAGGTGCCGGCGAACGCGGTGAGGACTTTGGCCTGGAGTCCGTGTTTGGCCAGCCGCGCCGAGGCCTGCTGGCCGTAGACGCTCATGACCTGCCGGATCCCGGCGGCAGTGGTGATCGGGGTGGCGAAGGAGCGGGAGAAGATGAGCTGGTCACGGCCGATTCGTTCTTCCTCCATCGGGATGCAGGGGGTTCCCTGGAGTTCCAGGACGGTGCGCATCATGACCACGGAGAAGCGGTCACGGATCATCACCGGATCCGCCCGGGACAGATCAAGGATGGAGTGAATCCCCAGGGCGTTGAGGCGTTTGGTCAGCCGGGTGGCGACACCCCAGATCTCGATCACGGACAGGCGGCGCATCAGGGATTCCCGGTCCGCGGCGGGCACGGAGTCCCAGTGGCAGACCCCGTCGAAGGCGGGGTTGTTCTTGGCCCATTTGTTGGCCAGTTTCGCCAGGGTCTTCGTGGGTGCGATTCCTAGGCAGACCGGCACGCCGACGTTTCGCCGCACGGTTGCCTTCATGGTCCGGCCTAGGGCCAGGAGTTCTTCCGGGGTGCCTTTGACGCCGAGGAACGCCTCGTCGATGCTGTAGACCTCCAGCCAGGCGCTGTACCGGCCGAGCAGTTCCATCACGCGGGCGCTGATGTCGCCGTAGAGTTCGTAGTTGCTCGAGAGGGCAACGAGTCCCCATTCCTTGGCGCGCGGGGCGAGTTTGAACCACGGCTCACCCATGGGGATGCCGAGGGCTTTGGCTTCGGGGGAACGCGTGACGGCGCAGCCGTCGTTGTTCGAGAGCACAATCACGGGCCGGCCCTCCAGAGACGGGTCGAACGCCCGCTCGGCCGAGGCATAGAAGCAGTTCACATCTATATGCGCGATCTGCGGCATATTCCGCATGAGGGCCGACTTAGACATTGCTCGCCCCATGTCGGCAAAGCTCCCGTTTAACGCAATAGCGCCCCCTAAACATGGTGCAGGCACCGGGTGGCGACGCCCCACACGACCAGATCGGATAAGGACGGTACCCGGATGTCCGGGTAGGCCGGGTTCTCCGCCTGCAGCACGACACCGCGGGCGGTGATCCGGAGCCGTTTGATGGTCAGTTCCCCATCCAGGACCGCGACGACCACGGACCCGTCCACTGGTTCCAGGGCCCGGTTGACGATCAGTTCATCGCCGTCGCTGATGCCGGCACCTTCCATCGATTCCCCGGACACCCTCACAACGTATGTGCTGGTGATGTCTTTGATCAGGTGCTCGTTCAGATCGATGCGGCCGTCAAAGTAGTCCTGCGCGGGCGAGGGATACCCGGCCGCGACGGGGACCGGAGAGATCAGAACCGACAACAACGACATACCCGCGTCTATCACACGGGGACCAACTACAACGCCCACAACACACCCTTTATTCGAATATATGTTCGATACATTCAGTGTAGCCCCGGGTGCTGACATTGAGCATTTTCCACCATGTTGCATCTGATGCAGGATGCCCAAGGAGGTACGAACCCGTCCCGAAAATCAACAACAGTCATGTAGCCCCGCCCCGCAACCTCTATGAAGTCGTGAGCCCAAAACCCTCATCCCCATTCGAAGACGACAGATGGAGCCCCCGATGTTGCTGGCAGCTGTGGATCCCGGAATCACCCCGAACGCCAACTTCCCCTTTCTCGAATCGCTGAAACAGATCGGCGGCGGCATCCTCGTCGGCGCCTTCATCGTGATCGCCATTGTCGCGATCATCGGAGCAGCGATGCTGTTGGCAGGCAAATTGAGCCAATCGTCGCGCCTGGCATCCGGTGGGGGCATGATCCTGCTCTGGACTGGCCCGGTGGCAGCAATCCTGGGTGGCATTAACGGCTACATCCTTTGGTCCCAGTCGGCGTTCAATCTCGGATTCTAGGCCCGATTCATCATGCCGGTTGACTGTGATCTCAACGGATGGTGGCCGCCAGGGTGCGGGCTTGTCTCCCAAGCGAACGACGGCATACAGGGTTCAATCACGTCGTTCTTCGCAAACATTCTCCAAAACATCGCCTCCTGGATCTGGTCCTTCATCACGGGCGCGTTCAGCTTCTCAGACGTGGATGATTCGCAGTGGACCGCCGTCGAAGGGCTCACGAGTTGGTGGGTCGTCGTCATGATGACGCCCCTTGTCGTGGCCATGATCCTTCAGCTGCTGTCCGGTTTGATCAGCCAACAACCCCGCCGTCTGGTGCGGGCCCTGGTAGGCGGGGCCGCCGCTGTCCCGATGGTGGCAGGTGCGGTGTACTTGGTCCGCCAGCTCACCAAAGTCAGTGATTCGGCGTCGACGGCGCTTCTCGGCTCCATGGGAACGGATCCCTACGTACTGTTCATGCGGCTCTTCGGCTTCGAAAAGGCCCCGGCCGGCGCCGGAAGAGAGTGGAACGTCGTCTCTCTGGCTCCCGGGTCCACGGGAGGCGCGGCCGGGGCGGTAGTCGTCACCGCCATGGCAGTCATCGTTGTCTGGGTCCTGGCGTTCATCCTGATGTGTTCCATGATCTTTCGATCCTTTGCGCTCCTCGTGCTTGCCGCAGTCGCCCCGGTCGCTCTCATGCTCATGCCGTGGGAGAAGACTCAAACGTGGGCTCGGCGGTGGTGCGAGATCGTCGTCGCGTTGCTTCTCGCCAAGCCGCTTGCCGCCACCGTGCTGGCCGTGGCCATCAAGCTCTTTGCCGAGTCGAAGTCATTCGCCGGACTGGCAGCCGGCGTGGTCGGCATGGCCTTGGCTTGTGGTGCGCCGCTGATGGCGTTACGCCTCGTTAGTTTCGCCGGTGGTGAGCTAGCAGCAGCAGCACAAACTGCGGGCGGCGGACACGTACTTTCTCGAAGCTCTGGCTTTGCCGCCAGGCAGATCAGCCGACAGACCGCCGGCCGCTTCACGCTCGCGGGCCTGGCATCGCACTCAGCTGCGAATCGTCCGATCCAGTCGAGCCGACCGCAGTTTCCCACTCGCGTGCTGCCGCCCTGGGCACCACTGCCGCAATCGCAGACAGGCACGATGTCGCCCCAGACCCCTGAGGGTAGTGGCACTTCGTTGATGCTCGACGCCGGCGCCACGGCTACCGAGCGACAGTCGCCCCGGGCACGTGGAAACCGGCGCGGGTCGGATTCGAATCCGGGGTCACCGAGCACCGGGCCGGGCCCGCGTGCAATTGGAGAGCAGCCCCCGCCGCCGAGCCAGTCGACTGATCCGGCGGCCTCTCGCTCGGCATCACCGCCAGCGGCCACCCGACCGGCACCGGCTCCTCGACCGGGACCACAGCCGGCCACCCCGCCGGGGCCGCCGATGGCAACACTTGGCCACCCGCCCATCAGGCAGCAACCAGTCGTCCAGTCCCCGAATGATGGTGATTCCCATGTCTGAAAATTCAAGGGCCCTCGAGGCCGTCAAATTCCCCAGGTACGAGCGTCGCGGCATATTTATGGGCTTGAAGTGGTACCAGTTGCTGCTGCTGGCGGCCGGGGTCCTTGTAGCCAGCACGGCATCGGCACTTCGCGGACCAGTTGGCCTCTTCGCATCGGGACCAATGTGGCTGTCGCTCATCCTGCTCGGGTTGCTCCAGTATTCGAGGATTCCCTACCCGGTCTGGGCCGGGCATGCAGCCCTGTTCGTCTACCGGTTGGCCGCCGAGCAGACCCGCTTCCTGGTCAGGCCTGAGCGCCCGGCCTTGGCGGGGCGCCTGGCGCTGCCGGGCGGATTGGGAAACCTGGAATTACGTAGGACCTCAACCGGTGAGTCGTTCATCGTGGACGCCCGAGGCAGGGAGGCAATCGCCGTGCTGCGCTGCAGCACCAGATCCTTCGCGCTCCTGGACTCTGACGACAAGGCCTGGGCGGTTCAGGCCTGGTCCAGGGTGCAGGCAGGCATGGCCCAGCGCAGCAGCGTCGCCAGAATCGCCGTCCAGGATTACACCGTCCCGTATCCCTCGTCGGCCCTGCGCGACTTCTACGAACGCACTGCCCCAGAGCGGGCGAGCACACCTAAAGACCTCACCTGGGGTCAGCGCGCTTACGAGGACCTGATCGCTGCGGCCGGATCGGCGATGAGCCACGACCTCTTGCTCGCTCTTGTCGTGGATACCGCCAAGGCCCGACGCCGAATCAAGGAGTCCGGCGGAGGACTCGTCGGCGTCGAACAAGTCCTGCGGTTGGAAGTCGAGGCCATGACCACCGCGCTGGGCACCCACAATGTCAGGGTGGAAGAGTGGCTTCCGGAGACGGGCCTCCTCGACGTCGTCCGCGGCGCCTTCGATCCGGCCGCCCCAGCAGCCGCGGTCCGGCAGTCTGCAGTCTCCACCACAGCGCCGGGGCCGCAGAACGATACGGAACTAATGGCGCCCGGCGTCGCTGCCGGGCCAATGGCGGTCGATGAGCACTGGACCTATGTGCGGACTGACTCCGGTTTTCATCAAACGTTCTGGATCGCCGAGTGGCCTCGGCAGAAGGTGTTTCCGGGCTTCCTCCACCCCCTGATCTATGTCGGCGAGTTCCGCCATACGGTGACCGAGGTGATCCGGTCCGTACCCACGACCGAGGCGCTGCGGGACATCCGCTCCGCCCAGGAAGCCCACGAAACGCGCCGGCGGATCAACACGCGTTTCGACAGGCCGCTCACCCGCGAGCAACGGGCAGAGGAAGAAGAAGTGACGCAGCGCGAGGAGGAGATCGTCGCCGGTCACGGAGACGTCCGGCCGGCCGCGTACGTGACCATCACGGCGGCCACGCTCGAAGACCTGGCTCGGCACAGGCAGGAGCTCGAGTCGGCGGCGGCGGGTGCCTTCGTCGAACTGCGGCTTCTGGCCGGGCAGCAGTGGGCGGCCTTCGTCGCTGGTGCGCTCCCTTTTGGGCGGGGACTGCGATGAAGAGAACACGCCAATCGGTTCACTACGTCCCGGCGGGTGGGAACCGCCAGGAGCGGAAGGAACGACGCCGGCAGGACGCCAACGCCCACAGCCAATCGTGGGAGTCCGCGCTCCGCAGCTTAGGAGAGACAGTCGGCGCCGGGCTTGACAAAAGAGAACACGGCGGCGACTGGGGGAGCCATGAAGCGAATTCTCTGCGAGGCCCGCACCGCCTGCGCCCGGCACCGCACCGAGCGTCCACCATGACCTTCGCCGCGGCCTACCCGTTTATCACCGAATCAGGCCTGGGCCACGAAGGAACCTACATCGGCACAGACGTGTTCGGCTCAGGAGCGTTCTCCTACGATCCGTGGATTCTCTACGACAAAGGCGTCATCAGCGGCCCGTCGATCGTTGTCATCGGCACCGTGGGGACAGGGAAGTCCATGTGCGGAAAGTCCCTGGTGGCCCGGTCGATCACGCTGGGTCGGAAAGCCGCCGTCGCCTCTGACCCTAAGGGCGAGTGGGTCGCCGTCGCGAACGCCGTCGGCGGGAAGGTCATTTCTGTGGGCCCCGGCCGGGCTGCCCGGGTCAATCCGCTCGACGCCGGTCCGCGGTCCAGTGCGCTGAGCGAGGCGCAGTGGCAGGCGGTGGTCCGTCAACGACGGCGCTATCTGCTGGTTGCGCTGGTGTCCCTCATGCGGCAGGGGATGCCGCTGCATCCAGTCGAGCACACAGCCCTGGACATGGCGCTCATGGAGACTGTGGCGCAGAACTCGAATCCCACGCTGCCGATGGTCCTGGACCACTTGTTGAACCCGTCTAGGGAAACCATTGGTCTGGTCGGCAAGGATGGGGGACAGGCAGTCAGCCACTCGCTACGGCGTACCGTGTCCGGCGACTTGGAAGGCATGTTCGATGCACCCTCCACCGTCTCCTTCGATGCTGGTGCGCCCATGATGGTGATGGACACGTCAGCGCTGATCGGTGCCTCGGAGCAGGCACTGTCCCTAGCCGCGGCGTGCGGTGCCACCTGGCTGGAAGCGGCCGTCACCAACCCCGACGGCGGCAAACGGCTGGTGGTCTACGACGAAGGCTGGCGCATGCTGGCCGACCCCTACATGCTCGCCAAAATGAGCGAGCAATGGCGGCTGGCCCGAACCTACGGCATCGCGAACCTGCTCATCATGCATAAAGTGGCCGACCTCAATGAAATCGGAGACAGCACCAGCGGCCACCGCCAAAAGGCCCTCGGCCTGCTCACCGAAGCCGACACCAGGATCATCTACCGGCAAAAGCACGATGCAATGCGCCTGACCAAGGAAGCGCTGGGTCTTTCAGAGGCGGAATGTGAGCACGTGGAGAACCTCCCCAAGGGCGTCGGGCTCTGGAAAGTCGGGAACCGTTCCTTCATCGTCGCCAACCGGGTCACCACCGACGAACTGGCAGTCTTCGGCACCGACGACCGGATGGTCTGAAAGCCGCCATGAACCGGCGGGCGGGAGACAGTACTCCACTCGTGACGGCCGGGCTTATCGCAACAGCCGGCTACGTTGCCCTGTGCGTCCTCGTCCAGAGCGCAGCACATCTCCAGATGCTCTGGCGTTGCGGCGGCAGTCCGCCGTCGCCCTTCAACCCGGCTGCCGCCGTCGGGCTCCTCCTCGGCCGGACTGATTGGATTGTTGGTCAACCAGAGGGATGCGACGTCGGCGCCGGCGCCGTCTGGTGGGTGGTCGGCCCGGTGCTTCTGCTGGTGGCGGCGCTCGCCGTCGGGTCCGTCCTGGCATGGCGGAGGTGGAAGCAATCGAGTGCGTGGCTGCGCCAGGACATCCTGAACCGCGAGGGTATCGCCCGGCGCTCCGAGATCCTCCACGACTTCGGAGCCAGAGCCGTCCGAAGGCGAGGAAAATTCACGCGGCCGGGCTTGGCCAAACCCCGGATCGAGGACGTGGCCTGGACGCTGGGCCGATCCCGCGGCGTCACGATCCACGTCTCCACCGAGGAATCCATGGTCATCCAAGGCGCGCCCCGATCCGGCAAGGGCCTCTACGTGGTCATCAATGCGATCCTCGACGCGCCGGGCGCCGTGGTCACCACGTCCACCCGCGCCGACAACCTGGTGGTGACCATGAAGGCTCGCGCCACGGGGAGCAGACCGGTAACAGTGTTCGATCCGCAGGGCATGTCCGGGCTGCCTTCAACGCTTCGCTGGTCTCCCGTCCGCGGCTGCGAGGACCCGGACATCGCCACACGCCGGGCCCTCGTCATTACTGCGGACACCGAGATGAAAGGCGAAAACGCGGCCTGGCAAAAGCGCTCGCTGATTATCCTGCAATGCCTCCTGCACGCTGCGGCACTGTCCGGGGAAGGCGTCCGCGCGTTCCGCCGCTGGTCCTCGAGCCCTGTCCTGGCGCGTGAGGCGTTGGAGGTACTCAGCCGGCCGCAAGCAGCGCTGGGATGGCAGGCCGATCTCATGGGCATCCTTGAGGATGACCCCAGGAACACCTCCAACTCCTGGATCGGTGTCTCGGCCGCTGTGGCGCCGCTGTCATCGCCGAAAGTACTGGCCGCCTTGGACCCCTTGGACGAATCCGAGGAATTTGACCCCAAAACATTCATCCGTGACTGCGGGACCCTCTACCTGATCGGGACCCGCGCTGGAGCCGCCGCGGCTGGTCCGTACCTTTCGGCCTTGATCGACGACATCGACAATGCTGCCCGCGAGATGGCCTTCATCGCCCCTGGTGGCAGGCTGGATCCCCCGCTGTCCCTCATCCTGGACGAGATTGCGAACCTGGCACCGTGGCCGGGCCTGCCCATCGCCCTCTCTGACGGGGGCGGGATCGGGATTTCCACTCTAGTGGTCCTGCAGTCCCTATCCCAGGCGCGGACAGGCTGGTCTATCGATGAGGCCGCAACCATCTGGGATTCGGCCATCATCAAGGTGATCTTCGGCGGCGGCTCTGACGAGCGTGACCTTCGTTCGCTCGCCGGGTTGCTGGGGGAGAGGAGCCTGATCCTGAATACCCGTTCCTGGTCCGCGCAGGGCCGCCAGGACGGCGAGCAGATCAGGGAGAGCCCGGTCCTGGCGCTGCATGAGATCCGGCGTCTGCCGACCGGCACGGCCCTCATGCTGGGGCGGCGAACCCGCCCCATTCTGTTGGACCTGCGCGAGTGGCACAAGCGCAAGGACGCGGCCGAACTTGGCCGGTCGAAGCTGGAGCTTGAACAAGCACTGGCGGACGGGCACCGTCTGCGTCAGCAAACAAGCGTGGAGGTGAGCGATGGCGAGCCAGGATGACACCGAACGCTTTGAGATCCCCTCAGCAGGAGGAGAGGACGATGACCTGACGGCCGAGCTTTTCCGATCCGCATTCCGGCCGCCCGGGAGGGTCACCGGCGTGACGTACCGTTGGCGGGAAATGACGGCGGCGCAGGCCGGCACCGTCTGGGGCGACCTTGCGGTGTGGGTCAGATGGCTGGTCGCCACGTATCAGCTGACGACGTCGGTGGTTCCGGATTGCTGGTGGCGCCACACCGAGATCGTTGCCGAGCTCTACGCGCTGCACCGGGCGGAACTGGCCTCCTACGCCAGCGACGACCCCGGTTTCGGGCCGCTCGCCTTTCACGAGCGGCTGCCACACGCCATCGAGCGCCTGCGGACCCATACCCGGACGGCCGGCTGTGTAGGCCTGCAAGCGCACAAAGAGCCCGCGTTGAGAATCCTTCGGTTGGACGCGCCGGGCTTCGTTGAGTGGCAGTCGGCTTCCCACCAGGTCGGTGACGAGTTCTGAAGTCATGCTGTTCGTGTCTCTCAGGACATGAATGGGTATCCGCAGGGTAGTCCCGGCGGGAACCCTAGAAGCATGGAGGCGGCTGTCGTGGGCCCTGAAGCTGAAGATGCATCCATCGATGTGGCAGCAGATGCCGCGTTCAACGCTAGCGATCCGAGCAATTCGCGCATGACACCTGAAGAACGCATCGCTGCGTTAACGGATGGTCTCCACAGGATCCTGGAAAAGGCTGTTGAATCTCCGTCGCATTGGCAGGTGCTGCTGGACGCCTCGGCAACATTGTGGCGTTACTCGGGCGGCAACGTGGCCCTGCTCATGATGCAGATGTCCCAGCGCGGCACCGAAGAACCCACCCTAGTGGCCGGTTACAGGGAATGGGCTCGCCACGGCCGCACCGTGTCGCGGGGTGAGCATGCACTCTGGGTTATCGCGCCCCGCACGGCCCGAGTCCAGTACGTGACACTTCCTGACGGTACCCGGCGGCGCGTCGCGTCGGGGGATCAGTTGCCGCGCGGCGCCGTCGACGATGGAACGAAAACCGTCATCACCGGTTGGCGTGGGCAGGCAGTCTTTGACGTCTCGCAGACGCAGGGGACACCGCTGTTGGTGCCCCGCGGTGCCGCCGCTGGCGTGGATGCGGGTGAGCTATGGCGATCCCTTGCTGCTGCCGCCGCCAGCCACGATTTCGACGTCGATTTGACGGACGCCCAGTATGGGCTGACAAGTGGCTTTACGGACTTCGCCGGACACCGGGTCCAGGTCGGCGCCTGGCTGGGTCCGGAAGAGCGCACAGCCGTCCTTGCCCACGAGCTGGGGCATGTGCTGCTCCACGGTCCGGACGACGAGACCGGCCGGCTCTACGGCAGCAGCGCGGACCACCGGGGGCTGGCTGAAGTCGAGGCTGAATCCGTCGCCTACACGGTACTCAGGGCCCACGGGATTGACCGCGGACCGCAATCCGCCACCTACCTGGCCGGATGGGCCGACGCCGTCATTGAGGCAGAGAACGAAGCGATGGCCCATGACCCCGGCAGCAAGCTAGCAAGGTCCCGCGCGGACATCGCCAAGTCAGTATTGGGCCGCGTCACCGCTGCCAGCAAGGGAATTCTCGAAATCACCCATCCGCCGGGATTCGGCGGCAAGATCTCCGCAGTTGACGCGGATCCTCGCGTGAACCCCGCAGCGTCCTACATGGGCCCGGAACGGCCCGTGCGGTCTGTGGACGGGCCAGTAATGGCCGGGCCGTAACGACGGCTGTACCAAATCTGTCCGGCGGGAGAGTCCCGCCGGCAACTGAAAGGACAAGATCAATGAGCACCAAGATCCCGGTTAGCATCGCGGGCAATCTCGTCGCCGATCCCGAACTGAGTATCGGTGAAAGCGGCGTGGCCCACGCTAAGCTTCGTGTCGCCGTCAACCAGCGAATCCAGGGGGCAGACGGCACTTGGCGCGACGGAGAACCCGTCTTCCACAATGTCTCCGCCTTCCGCGCCTTGGCGGAAAACGCGGCGACGTCGCTGAAGAAGGGCGACCCGGTCAGTGTCGCGGGGGAGCTGGAATTCCGCATTTACGAGAAAGACGGCGAACGCCGCGAAGCCCGGCGCATCGTCGCCGATACCATCGGACCGGATCTCCGTTTCGGCACCGCGGTGTACCAGCGTTCCTCGCACATGGCAGACGTTGGGACGTCCGCTCAGGTTCACGTGGGTCCCGAGGCGCCCATTGCGGCAGAGCCTGGTCCGCCGGCATACAACTTGACCTCCAAGAGTCCGGTGGTGGTGCCCCCTTTCGGGAAAGCGGTAGGGACTGAGATGAGTTTCTGAAACGGGGTCCGTCAGCCTGAGTGACGGGACGAGGTAATAGCTGACGCGTGTGAACGACATTTCCTCGGAGTAGAAGTACGCGATCGTGCTTGATGCCATGAGATTCAGAGCGGGTTCCCCCGGTGTTCTGTGCCGGCTCAGCCGCCGGTCACTGTGACTGTCCAAAACACTCACCGGATGTAGTCAGAAGCTCGCATCGCTGGAGTGCCAGCCAATGGCTCGGGCCACATCGTCAGCGACGCGGTGCGGGGATGACAGGATGCTCGAGGGGAGCCCCGACAAGGCTCCTTTTTGTCGCATCACGACGGCGTGGATCTCTGCCCAAGTTATCCATGCGACGCAGGCCTCGGCGAAGCGAGAGCCTTTGTACATACGGCAGCCGGCAGACTGATTTGTTTCTTGCCGGCTAGGAAGTGGTCCTGACCAAATTCTGGGCGCTCCTGACGCGTCCACAGGATGCATATTCTGGTCGAGCACGACATTCTGGGTAGGGTCGTGCGGCCCCTACGGCGAGCAGCCAGAATTAATCCTTTCCGATACGCGGCATTGTCGGGTCAAAGATACAAGGGCACCTAGAATAATTAGGCACTCTCGCTAGAACCCATTTACCGCGAAGCAGGCCGGGCATGGCAACCGGTCGCTATCGCGCTGACTCGACTTCGGCGAGAACACGGCCACGGCGGGAAGTGCATGTCGACGACGAGCTGGCTGGAAATACAACGGGGGAAAAAATGAGCCTGACCGAAATTAAGGTTACTGCGGAGTACTGCTTTGGCAGCAGTCCGATGGTGCTCGCCAACCTTGCCAAGGTCAACTTCATTCACGCGCCCAACGGCTCAGGCAAGACGACGATCTCGAACGCGCTGTCCCGGCAGCCGCGCGATCCAGATTCACGTTTGCACTGGCCGGTGGCGGCAACTGCGACGTCCATTCGCGTGTTCAACGAGGCCTACCGGTCAACGGTTCTCAACGAGCACGTCGAAGGCATCTTCACAATTGGTCCAGAGTCGGGGGACGCGCATTCCAAAATCACCCTCTTGGATCAGGAGCGTGTCGCTCGCCGTGCCGATCGAGATGAGTGGATTAAGAGAATCGGCTCTGACGATGATCGCCTTCCAGTGAGTGGATTGCTCGGCGAGATTGAGACTGAACTTCTTGCCGCCAGCCGTGCCGTCTTCGAGAGACACAAGGACGTGCCCGAGGCAGTCCGAGAGACCGTCTTCAAGGGCTTCAGGGGAAGTAGGGATAAGTTGTTCAAGGAAGCCCAATCTCGATATAAGCCCGAGTTGGTTGTCGAGAACAATCTGACGTGGGACACGCTCGAGGCTCGCCACGCTACGCTGACCGGCGAGCTTCATCACCGCTCCCCGATACACGGCACCTCTGTGAACTCCCTCCTCTCTGAGGAGCGGATCGCGCAACTCCGCGTGGATGACGTCACGACGGGAACCGGGGACCTCGCCGCTCTAATACAGCACCTCGCGAACGGGGACTGGGTTAGTCAAGGACGCCAGCATCTCGGGAACACGAATAACAAATGCCCGTTCTGCCAGGAAGACCTCCCAGAAGGATTTGGGGCCAGGCTTACTGCGTACTTCGCGGCAGGTTACGACGAAGCGCTCTCACTCGCAAAGAGCATCAAAGCACAGGTGGAGTTGCGCTCAGCGACCCTCCACGCGGACCTCGCCAGCCTCAAAGCCGCCATCGAGGCTGACGCTTCGATCGACGCACAGCGCTTGATTGAGGCCATAGACGCTATTCAAACCGCAGCCGAACTCGTCCTGGCTAAGGTGGGTCACAAACTCCGTCATCCCACAAATCGAGTCGACGTCACCGACATCGCACCGCTAATCAGTCATTTGGACGAATTGATCGAGGATGTGAACGCGGACGTCACTCGACACAATGAACTGGTCGATCACTCGACCGTGGAATTGCAAAAGCTGGTCAACGACGGTTGGACCCTGTTTCTCACGCGTGGAGAAACATCGAAACATTTGAAGCGGTACAACGGAATCAGCGCCAAAAAGCAGTTGGAGATTGAAGAACTGCGTTCCAAAATCGATGCAAGCCGCCAAACCGATAAAGCCAGCGCGGAAGAGATCGAAGAGCTCCGCAACTCGATCTCGAATACCTCAGAAGTCGCCGAGCGCATTAACAAGCTTCTTGAGGCGCTGGGGTTCCACCGGTTCCATCTCGCAATCACAGACGCAGTCGCGGGTGGCTACCGGATCATACGCGACGATGGCTCGCCGGCGTTCGATTCACTATCCGAAGGCGAGAAGTCCTTCATCTGCTTCGCCTACTTTGTGGAGTCCTTGACTGGAAGCGCCGAGTCAGGTGGCACTGCCGAGCCCGTCATTGCGGTCATCGACGATCCAATCTCCAGCCTCGATAGCGACACTCTCTTCATCGTCGCAGCCTACATTCGCGACATCGCCAAGCAGGTCATCGACGGACAGACGAACATCGAGCAACTCATCGTGCTGACGCACAACACCCAGTTCCACCACGAAGCGGCGTACGCGACGGACGCTGCAAAGACCGGCGACCGCCGTCACTATCGACTGAGGAAGGGCTTCGACAAGATCACATCAGTTCAGGACGACGGCCTGCGCAGCAAGATCCGCGGCAGTTATGAGCTGCTCTGGCAGTCGGTAGTCGATATCGCCGGCGGCGATGAGGACTCGCCGATCGCGCAAGTCGGTGTGTTCAACATCGTCAGACGAATCATCGAAGGCTATTTCAAGACGGTGGGTTCGACGCAAAGTCACGGGCGACAGCAACCACTCTCCGTCGCGGACAAGCGGCTAATGTCAATGTTCATGACCTGGGCAAACTCGGGATCACACACGATCATCGATGATTTTGCTCAGTCTCACTACATCGGGGACGCCAAAAATTTCCTAAAGCTCCTTCAGCTGTTCTTTGAGCAGCAGGGACACAGCGCGCACTTCGACATGATGGTCCGATCCTGCGGTGGCGAGTCACTATTGGAAGCAGGCTCAGTCTTCGCCAGAGACGTGGCGGCGTAGGGCAACCCCTGCCCGCCGGGCAGTAGCTGAGATCAACACCGACGGAATTTGACCGGTCCCCTGCCCCTCACCCTGCGAGGGATCGATTACCGTGCGCCGAGGAGACTCCCGCGGCCTGGGGTAGACGATCATCGGAAACGTCAAGGATCTGCTTGTCTCGTAGTTGCTCATGGCGATGTCGTTCGAGGGCGTCGACGACGCTGTCCAGGTCATCGGGGAACAATACGGCGTAGGTATCCAAAGTGACCTTGGCCGACTTATGACCAAGCATCCGCTGCACGACTTTCACGTTTGCCCCAGCGCTGATCGCGAGCGATGCAGCTGTGTGCCGCAGGTCGTGGGGCGTCACTCGCCGGAAGGTTTTGTCGGCTATCTGGGCGCGCTTGACCGCCCCGGCGAACCATCCTGAAGCCGCATTGCCGGGTCGAAGGTAGCCGCTCTCCTCCGAGTTCCAAAGGCGGTCTTCCTGGCCTTTGCCCTGGCAAGCAGCCCTGACCGCGGCATCGAGGAATTTTGGATATGCCACAGTGGAACTTGGCCTCGTTTGCTCCGTTCGGTCCAACCGGTGGACGGTGATCTTGGACGCTTGTTCGCGTCTGCGGTCCTCAGCTGTCCGTCGCCTGTCTCTCGTTCCTTGGATAAACAAGGCGACGGTGACTATTGCTAGAAAAAGGTTCAAGATGAACTGGGCAAAATCGACCCAAGACTTTTCGGCCACGTTTCTGACTCTCCTTGACTGAGGAGCATACAACGCGACTCTTTATAGGAGAATACGTTGGTTTCCCTAGCAATTCAGGTCGGAAAGTCCGGAAGGTCATCAGCGTGTCTTCGGTTAGAAGAGCAACCCGTATCCTCTTCCGGAGTGCATTGAGAGCTCGACGCTGTTTGAGGCAGCCTTTTTCAGGCCAGCAAGTCCTTCTGCGTCGGTCACGGTAAGGGTGAACTGGCTACGTCCGGTGCTCGAGAGCATGTCGCGAGAGAAGACCAAGAACGAGCCTTCGTAGCTTTCTAGACCGTTCTGCTCGGGGATCGGTAGGCCGATGATGTCCATGCTGTTATTGGCGAACCGCACTGAGCGTTCGACGTACGGATAGTTGCCGACTCGGATATTGACATAACCCAGCGTCGTGTCCCTGGGGACGTTTTCCGAGCCGAACCCGAAGAAAACCCTTGTTCCACGGGTTGTGTTCAACTGGTTCCCTGGACGAGGTTGACGATTGTGGATGATGGAAGATCCGTCCACCCACAGCGACTTTGCGGCAGCGAGCTGCACGGGCAGTGTCCCGCTGATTACATGTTCGTCTAGGGAGGCGAGGTAGCTGCGGGTCGCAGGGGTCGTTTCCTCTTGCGGCTGCGGAGGCCCGGGCTGTGAGCGGTAGCGCGACTGATACTCCTGAAGCACGTCCGGCAGTGGGTCTGCGTTTTCCCATGTGTCGTCGAACCAGTCCAGAAGGGGCTCAGCGAGCTTCAGGTGGTGCCATTCTTCAGTCGCTGCGAGACCCGTCCACACCTGCTTCGTAACGACCTCGGCCCCGGTGGAGAGTGCGCTAGCGGTGAGGTTGGCCGATCCTACGATTAGCGCCTTTAGGCCAAGAGGCCTAATGTCCTGCCACTCGTTTGCGATGTTGAGCCACTCGTTTGTGCGGAAGGCGAATGTCTTCGCGTGGAACGCGGATGGGGGCCGCAGCGTCGGTGACGCCAGCACCGCGCGTCCATTCGGGATGCGTACATCCGCGTTATCGAGTTGGCTGAGGCGTACGAGCGCACTTGGCTGGGTGAAGCCAAAGTCAATGCTCACGAGGAACCGCTTGCGCGACGCAGCCCAAGTTCCGCTGGACAACTTGTCATCCAGTAGGCGGACACCCTCGTCCGAGGCATACGCCACCGCAACGTCGACGTAGTCGTAAGCGCCAGCACGTTCTGAGGCGTCCGCGAGAGCCTCGAGCACCACGCTGACTCTGCCGACGCTCGAATCTTGCGCATGGACCGACGTTTCGTACGCCATTAGGTTCCCTCTTCCCCTGAGTTCGTGCACGCTGTACTCACTGTGATCCCGCCGCGGTCCGATTGCCCGACGCGGGAATGGCTGAAAAAGCGTCGTAATCGTGCCGGAAGATTGTTGCCCTAATCAGGAGGCTGGAGGCATCGGATGGAACGGCGGCGGCCGCAGTGCTGGAACGTGCTCTCGAAGAACGCGAAGATTGTGCACGCCTGCTTGCAGGAGAAGTGAACGGTACGGTGGTGGTCGGACGGAGGAGGGTTCCTTGACCGAGACGTGACCATCTCGGTCTGTGTGCCCCCAGGTCTTCGTCTCGGGTCAGTCTTACTCGCCCGCACTTGGTTCGCCTCGCCGCCGTCCTGGGTGGCTTTCCGTCTACAGGCCCCTGCGGGTGCAGCCACTGGACGAGCTCCTCGCTCATACTGCGCTTCGGACTGTTTGCCGACGCGCCGGCTTTGCCGGCAGGCGAAGCTGTCCTTCAGTGGTGAGCTTTGAGTAGCTGGAGAACAGCGCACGTAGCCGCTGGTTCTCGGTGACGGGGCTGCGCAACCCAAAGGCCTTATCGACAGCAGCGTCAAGCTCGCGGTGTGCTCGCAGTAACTCGGGGGCCATCGCGAGTGGGTTGTAGTGGTCCGCGAGGGACCTCTGCGGCTGGAGCGCTCGCGCGTCCAGCACGGCCCGGCCGCCCATGATGATCGCGGTTCGCTGGTCGTGGGTGAGTTCCGGCAGAGGGAACGTGTTCCACGTCAACGTGTTTGAGAAGCGCAGGTCCGACTTGATGCGGCCGCCGACAGCCCGCTGCCATGCGATGAACGCGGAAGAGGAAATCACAGCAAACGCGACGCCATCGGGGTCATCGGCTTTGAAGTTCGCGTCACCGCAGATGACATCGGGGCCGAAGAGCGCGGTCGGGAAGAACCGCCGCGTTTCACTGACGTGACGAGGCACGCAAACGTACGGAGTGTCGGGCTGGGAACGTTGCCCGAACAGGTGTGGGGTTTCAGACATCTGCCTGGTGGATTCAGCTTTGGACTCTGCGCGGAACCGGCGAACGGACTCAAGCCGTTGCCGGAGGACCGGCGATCGTGTGATGTCGTGCGGGTCGAGATCCACCAGCCAGAGACACCAACGTGGCTCGTTATGGATCAGCTGACGAGCACCAACGAATGGCCGGATGTACTTGGCGGCGAGTGGGTCGGCAGCGACGTGATCGTAGTCGTCAGGCTCGATGAGCAGGTTGCCGTCGTCGCGGGCCATGTTGCCGAAAACCATCGGTGGGAGCGCTTTTGCTAAGGGAGCGCGCCGCTGCTCAATAAGAACGTTTGGCCCGTCGACCAGATAGCCGTTGATCTGGTCGACCACTGGGATCTCTATAGGTTCCCCTCGGAGATTGCCTTCGTACTCGAACAGCCGTGCCCGTCTCCTCGCTACGCGGTCAAACCCGATCACCGAACAGTGCACGGCGGCGGCACCGGGAGCTTCGCTGGTCCACGCGAAGGTGCGATGGGCGAACTTCACCCGCCATCCGGCCGCGAACAGCGGGCCGAACAATGCTGGTACCGGCTCGCCCTGAGCGATCGAATTCGTCGATACGAAAGCGAATTCGCCTGAGTACCCAGGGCGGCTCATAAGTTCAACAGACTTTGCATACCAGCCGGTTACGTAGTCGAGTCGGCCGATGTCGTCCCTCCCCCAGACGTCCCGTAGCTCCTGTGCCTGCTCGAGTGAGCGGGTCGCGTGTCCGAGGAAGGGCGGGTTGCCCATGATGTACATGTGCTCGCTGGGCTCGACGACCTCGGCCCAGTCCGTGCGTAGTGCGTTGCCGATGTGGATGCTGCGTACTTTGTCGAGCGGCAGCGGGTCGGGTGCGGCGCCGAGTGCCAGTTCCATTGCTTGGTTGGCCTGGTGCTCCACCAGGTGCAACGCAGTCGCAGCGATCTGCGCCGGCCACTCTTCCAGTTCGATGCCGTGGAAGCTGGAGAGCCTCACGGCGAGATGTTCCTCGGTGAAGAACATCGTGGTCGCCGTCTCCTTGGTGAGTTTCTGAATCCGCTGGAGCACTTCCAGATCGAGTGCGCGCATGTGGCGGTAACCGACTACGAGGAAGTTGCCACACCCGCATGCCGGATCAAGAAACCGCATATCGCTCATATCGCTGCGCAGCTTCTTCAATGCCCGAGCATCGTGGAATCCATCAATGAAACGCTGCCGGAGTCCGTCGAGAAACATCGGTCCGATGACCTTCATGATGTTCGTCTCGGTCGTGTAGTGCTCGCCGAGTTCGCGCCTCGCAGTCTTGTCCTTGACTGCTTGGAACAGGCTGCCGAAGATAGCGGGGGAGATCGTGGACCAGTTGAACATGGCCGCATTGACTAGACGTCGTCGCATCTCCCCATCGAATGACGGAATAGACAGGGGCTCCTCGAAGACGCCGCCATTAACGTAGGGGAACCGGGCGATCAGCTCATCCAGGTTCGACTGTCGGCGCGAGGGGTCGCGGCCCATGACCTGATAGAGCAGCGACAGTTGTGGGCCTAGATCCGAACCGTCCTGCGCGGTGCGGGTTTCCAAGAACTCGAGAAACAGGTCGCGCTCCCACATGCCAGCGTCGTCGGCGTATAGCGCGAATAGCGTGCGCACAAGGAACACCGACGCCTCGTGGTCGTCGTACCCGGAGCCCTCGAGGGCTTCGTACAACGACGCCATCAGTTTCGCGGCCTTGATCGACGCGGCCTCCTGCGCCTTCGATCCGAAAGTACGCTCACCATACCCCGCCAGGAACGCCAGCTTCTCTGCGTTGTCCCGCAGCTGGCTTATAGAGAATTCCACCGGATCCGTGTCAACTTCTGACCGCAAGTCCAGCAGCCGAAACCTGTGGAAGTCGCTTGTGAGCACCCATCTAGGAACCTCCGGGTCGGGCAGGTCATCGATATAGTCGAGAGCCTGCTGCTCAGCAGCGATGAGATCTTTTCCCGCTGACTTCATCTCGATCAGCGCTACACCGGGAATGAGTGCGTCGATGTAACCGCGGGAGCCGGTGGAGGAACGCTTGACACGCTTCTCGTAGAATGCGGCGCGGGTCTGGGTTATTCCGTACACACCGAGCAGATCCCGAAGGAACGACTGCGCCTGCTGCCGCTCATCGCCAGGCTCCTCCTGCCACTCACGGGTGAACCTCGCAGCTCGAGTGCGGATCTCGTTCATAGACAGCGACCTTTTCACACGCCTACGTTACCTGCCTCAGTCCGTGCATCCGTGGTTAACGCCATGAATGTTTCAGCTGTGGCGGGACATTGCCGTGCAGACAGCGGGACATCCTTTGTGGGACTCCCCACGGGACGGTCAGGTTACGCGACAGTCTGTGGATATTGCGGCGGGTGGGAACGACTAGATCGGATCAACTGGCCTAGAGTTCGACACAACACAAGTTCTGTCCGCATCGAAGCCATAGGGGCCCCTTGGATCTGCCAGAAATCCTGTCCGAAGACAACGTCAGCACAGCTGCGAAACTCCTCAACCGCTACTACCTTGTGAGGGATCCGAAGACCGGCCTGCTTTCCACGGGCAGTTCATTTGACAGCTGGGCGGGCGGTGGCGACTCCGCAAAGGACAGGGACAGGATTACCGACAGCGACCTCATTGCGGTGTCCATGCTGTCCGTCACGGTCCCGGCCAAGGCGGCCGTCGGTTTCCGAGAACCCGCAGTAGCGGAGCAAATCACCGACCTGCTCTCCCGGATCCCCACCGACCTCCACATGAGCGACCTCACTCCCGAGCAAGCACAGACGCGCTTCGGTAAGGGTTCCCCCGCGCAGACCCTATGGGGCGTTCTCCGCGCCGACGACGCACGCCGCTGGGGCGTCGGCCCAACGACAGCGAGTAAGATTCTGCACCGAAAGCGGCCGCATCTCATCCCTATCTGGGATGTCGTCATCGGCCAACTCATTGCCAGACGCAGCTCCCGGAACCAGTGGCTCGACTGGCACACCCTCCTCCAGCCCGGCGCGCCCCTGCCGGAGCGTCTCCGACGCATTCATGAGCTATCCGAGGTCACCCAAGAACTCTCTGAACTCCGAATCATGGACGCCGTTCTCTGGCTGCACGGACGCGACCTCGGCTATAAGGGCAGTCGGGGGTCGAACACCGCGACGCCTGAGTAAATCTTCGGCATCAGCCTCGATAAGGTGCCATTTTGCACTTTATCGGGGCTTTTTGGTCTAAACGCAGAGCGCGGCATGTTCCGCCGTGCACACGACTCCTGCAAGCACTATCGACTGCCCAATAGAACGAGGAACCATCCTCATGGATACTCTCGAGCTCGTCACCAAGGCCTACGTCTCCACCTTCCAGAAACACCGCGGCCGGACCACCAAAACCGCCTACGCCGGACGTGAGAGTCTGCCGGGCGGAGTGCCGCGTTTATCGCCTGGGTGGCCGCCCGCGGGTCCGGCCGGTCTGCCAGCCGGGAACGGTGTCGTCCAGCAGATTGATCTTCGCCGGGTCGAGTTCCCCGCGGCGGCGCTTCTGCCGCTGGGCATGGACCCACACTCCGAGGGTATGTTCCAGGTCTGAGGCGTAATTTCGGTGGCGTGGCCAGTCGTTACCTCCGGCGCGGAAGTCGGCGAGCTGGGCGAGACGGGCATGCCACCGGGCGTCGTCGGCCGCTGCCCTGGGGTTCTCGGCCCACCCGGACATCCCTGCCAGGCTGTCACGGTAGGCCGGGTGAAGGGTGCCTCCGGCTGCTTCGCGGCGTCGGTCCGAGAGCCACCTAGCCATCGACTGTTCCCCCTTGTCTTCGGAGCGGTCGCGGGGAACCGGTGCTCGGCCGAAATCCAGGCGATGATCTCATCCATGCGGGCAAGGGACGCAAGGGAGGGGCTGCGTCCGGTGGCGGCGGCAGCCAGATGTGCTGCCCCGAGCTCCGGATCCCGGCGGCGTGCGATGACGAGGTGGTAGCCGACAGTGGCGGGCTCGGCGCCAACGAGGTCAGCAATGCTATTCCGGCTCAGCCCGAGTCGGTACATCAACACCCACTCTGCGTCAGGGGCGCGCCGCAGTCGCTTGTCCATGATGGGAGACATCCTGCCACAGTGCCGGCTCGAAACGATGCCCCGATAGATGCGTGTGCGAACATCGCCTGACAAGGCCTGGAGGCGATGCTTGTCACGAGTCGTCAAGGCTTCGCATGGGCCTATATAAGAATATAAAGCTGCATAAAAGATGGCCTGCGGAGATTCCGTTCAAGCCGGCCCGGGCGTGGGCGTCCACCTGCCAGTTGGGGGCACGCTATTGAGCAGTCGCGAGTGCTCGGTCGTCCGGGTGGCACATCAAGACAGCGGTAGCCGTCGGCTCCACAAGCGCCGTTCGGACCTGGCACCCGGAAAGGTATAGGAAGTTCTAGGGGGTTATAGGAATTTTCGTATAACACGCTAGAACTTCGTATAACTCGGTGTGACTGCGGTTTCGACCCTGCGAAGCCCCGTGGTTGGGTCCCCAGGTAGAAGTCCAGTGTCTGTGTGAGTTTCGTGTCCGAGAATGGACACAGGAGGAAATTCACGAATCATGGCACGCAGACACACCCCCGAGCAGGTCATCGCCAAAGTCCGGCAGGGCCAGAAGATGCTCAACGACGGACGCCCGATGGTCGAGGTCATCAAGGAGCTTCAGGTCACCGAGGCGACCTGGTACCGATGGCTGAACCAGTACGGGTCCGAGAAGAACGCCGAGGCGTCCAAACGGACGAAGGAGCTGGAGAAGGAAAACGCCCGCCTCAAGCGCCTGCTGGCGGAGAAGGAACTGGCCATCGACATCCTCAATGAGGTGGCCAAGGGAAAATTCTGAGCCCCGAACCCCGCCGCCGTGCCGTGCGCATGGCGGTGGAGAAGTTCGGGGCATCCGAACGCTTCGCCTGCGCGGTCCTGGGCCAGAACCGGTCCGCGTTCCGCAAGAAGAAACCCGACATGGGCTTCGAGGAAATGCAGCTCCGCGCAGCCCTGCGCGCCGTCGCCGTGAAGCACCCCGCTTGGGGCTGGCGGAAAGCCCGCTGGCACCTGCTGGCACATCCCGAGTGGGACGGCGTGGCACTGAACAGGAAGCGGGTGCGCCGGCTCTGGCGCGACGAAGGGCTGACCTGCAAACCCAAGGCGCGGAAGAAGCGCCGCACCGGGCCCGGAGCCGGGGAGCAGAAAC